>JAPUGG010000072.1 GCA_027292975.1 Alphaproteobacteria bacterium
GATTTCCCGGCCGATCATGCCTTGTTCGGCGGAATAGCCCACCAGGATCTTGAGCTGGTTCTCGTTGTCTTCGGTCATGCCGTACTCCCAAGGGTCCGGGCCGAGGATTCCCTCCTGCTCCTCCCAGGATTCGCGGTACCAGGCGAGCGGCACGATGCGCGGGTTGACCATGCGCTTCATGGCCATCGCCTTCGATTCGTTGAAGGCGTGAAAGAGGTTGATGGGGACCCAGGGATGCTCGTCGACGATCTCTTGGCGGATGCCGATCACGTGCATGATGGGGAAGACCCGGGTTTTCTTGTAGTAGGCGATTTCCTCTTCCTTGAAGTTGGGGAAGAGGCGGCCCACGCGCGGGTCGCCGTCGATCAGCGGCTTGATCAGGTCGGGGTGCAGCACCGCGTCCAATTCGCCCTCGGCCAGCATGGCCTCGACCGACTGGTCATCGTTGAGACGGCTCAGCTTTAAATCCGGCGGCGGCGTGAAATCGATGCTCTCGTCCAACTCCGAGAACCATTCCATGGACCTGTGGGGCACGCCGTATTCGTGCTCCAAGATGCCGCGCATCCACAACTGGGCGCTGGATTGATACTGCTTGACCCCCATCTTGCAGCCGATCAGGTCGGTCGGCTTCTCGATGCCCTTGGTGGTGTTGATGAACATGAAGCCGTGGCGGAAGCGGCGGTGCAGGAAGACCGGAATCCCGGCAAACGGCATGCCCTGGTCGCGGGCCACCAGGTAGGACGAGCACGACACCTCGCCGACATCGAAATCGGCGTTGCGCAGGAAGCGCCAGTGCCGGGTGGTGGAATCCATGTTGGTCAAGACCGTGAGCTCGATCCCGTCGGCTTGCACCGTGCCTTCCTTCAGCGCCCGGACGATTTCGTAATCGCCCATGGCGAGGGACAATTGAAGTTTCTTCCCCATGCTTTCTCTCCCGTCTAACTCCCGCCAGGGCGGTCGGTTGCCGACCTCAGAATGTCGCGAAGCCTTTGCGGCGTGATCGGCAGCCTTCTCACGGCGCCGGGTATGCCGATGGCCTCGTTCACGGCGCCGGCGATGGCCGCGCCGACACCGTTGATGCCCCCTTCGCCCGCGCTCTTGATGCCAAGCGGGTTGAGCGGGCTCGGGGCGTCCTCGGTAACCAAGACCTCGACCTCGGGCGCCTCGCCCAGGGTCGGCAGAAGATAATCGGCCAAGGTCACCGCCAGCGGCTGGCCGTGTTCATCATAGGCGAATTCCTCGTAAAGCGCGCCGCCCAGCCCCTGGAGGCAGCCGCCCACCAATTGGCCTTCGACCATGGCCGGGTTGACCGCCCGGCCCACGTCGTAGGCGACCATGAAGCGCTCGACGGTGATGGCGCCGGTGCCGGGATCGACTTTAACCTGGGCGAGGTGCACGCCATAGGGAAAGACCGTATCGGTGGGGTTGAAGAACCCCTCCGCCCAAAGCCCGGGCTGGCGGTCGCCCAGCACCTTGGAGCCCGGCGCGAGGCGCTTGGCGACCTCGCCGAGGGTGATGGTGGCGCCCGAGGCATCGCCCGACCGCCTGACCGACCCGTCCCTGATCTCCAGGGCATCGGCGGGGGCCTGGAGAAGTTCCGCCGCCATGTCCAACGCCTTGGCCCTGAGCTTCAAGGCGGTGACGTGGACGGCCCCGCCGGTCAACACCGTGGCGCGGGTGGCATGGGCGCCGATGCCGTAGGGAATGCGGTCGGTCTGGCCGTGGATGACGCGGATGCGATGGTAATCGACGCCCAGCGCCTCGGCGCAAATTTGCGCCATGGCGGTCTCGAACCCCTGGCCCAGCGAGGCGCCGCCGGTGATCACCTCGACGCCGCCGGCGGTGTCCACCGAGATCCTCGCCCCGTCGGACGGGCCGCGTCCGCCTTCCTCCAGGAACAGGCCGATTCCGGTGCCGACCATCTCGCCCGCCGCGCGGCGGGCGGCCAACTCCGCGCGCAGTTCATGCCAGCCGAATTTATCCAACGCCTTGTCAAGGAGAAGGGCGTAGTCGCCGGAGTCGAATTCCAGGTCGGCGACATGGGGCTCGTCGAAGGCGAGTGTGTAGGGAAAATCGGTGGCCGGGATCAGGTTACGCCGGCGCACCTCGATGCGGTCCATGCCCAGTTCGGCGGCGATGGCGTCGATCAACTGTTCGCGGACATAGGTGCTCTCGAAACGGCCCGGCGCGCGATAGGTGGCGCAAGGCGTCTTGTTGGTCAGCCGGAAGTGGGTCACCGCGCGGAAGGCGGGCACGTGATAGAGGCCGGTCAACATGCACATGGTCCGGTTGGCGACGTTGGAGCCGTGGGTCCGCACATAGCCGCCCTGGTCGTGGAAGATCTCGTCGTCTAGCCCTAGGATATGCCCGTCCTCGTCGACGGCGATGCGCGCCAGGTGCCGCTGCTCGCGGCCTTGATTGGCGCACATCAGGTGTTCATGGCGATCCTCGATCCATTTCACCGGCCGTCCCAGGCGCTTGGCCGCGACCAGCACCAGGACGTCTTCGGGGTACAGCTCGCCGCGGATTCCGAAGCCCCCGCCCACGTAGCTTTCGTGCAAGTGCAGCTGGGCGGGATGGCATCCCAGCATGCCCACAAGGGTTTCCTTGTTGCGATGGAGCACCTTGGCCGCGCCGTGGAGCTCCAAGATATCGTTGGCGGCGTCATAGCGGCCGATGGCGCCGCGGGTCTCCAGGGGCACGCCCGAATGGCGGCCGGTCAAAAGATCGAGCTCGATGACCTTATGGGCAGCTAAGAAGGCGGCCTTGATGTCGCCGAAACTGTGGGTCAACAGCGCCGCTTCGGTGCCGAGGCCAGGGGAAAATTCGCCGGGCTCCTCATCGGCGCGGACGATGATCCGGAGCTCCTCGTAGTCGATGGCCACCAGTTCGGCGGCATCCTCGGCGATATAGGGGTCCTCGGCGAAGACCGCCGCCACCGGGTCGCCGACATAGCGCACCCGGCCCTTCGCTAGGACCGGCTGGCGGTAGGGCTTGAGGATCTCCGACGCCCGGTCGGCGCGAAAATCGACCGGTCCGATCTCGGGGATGTCGGCAGCTGTCCAGACCGCGAAGATTCCGGGCACGGCCGCCGCTGCCGCGCAGTCGATGGATTTGATCTCGGCATGGGCATGGGGGCTGCGCACCACCCGCATATGAAGCTGATGGGGAAAGTTGATATCGCCGGCGAAGCGGGCGCGGCCGGTGACCAGCGGCGGGTCTTCCAAGCGCTCCATCGATCGGCCCAAGACCTGGGTTGGTCCGGGCCTCATGCTTGGCGATTCCGCAGCAGTTCCCTCATCCGTTGCGGGCTCACCGGCAGCCGCGTCACCGCACCGGGGGTGGAGATGGCGTCGTCGATGGCGCCGGCGATGGCCGCGCCGACGCCGTTGATGCCGCCTTCGCCCGCGCTCTTGATGCCCAGTGGATTGTGCGGGCTCGGCGCGTCCTCGGTCAGCAGGACCTCCACATCGGGCGCCTCGCCGGCGGTGGGCATGAGGTAATCGGCGAAGGTCACCGCCAGGGGCTGGCCGCGCTCGTCGTAGGCGAATTCCTCATACAGCGCCCCGCCCAGTCCCTGGATGCATCCGCCGACCAGTTGCCCCTCGACCAGCATCGGGTTGACCGCCCGTCCGACGTCGTAGGCGACGACGAACCGCTCGACCTCCACGCCTCCGGTTTCGCCGTCGATTCGGACCACGGCGAAGTGAATGCCATAGGGGAATACCGTTTCGGTGGTATTGAAAAATTCCTCGGCGGCGAGGCCGGGC
>JAPUGG010000073.1 GCA_027292975.1 Alphaproteobacteria bacterium
CGGCGAGCGCCTCTGATGCCCAAGCGCACCGACATCAAATCCATCCTCATCATCGGCGCCGGGCCCATCGTCATCGGCCAGGCCTGCGAGTTCGATTATTCCGGCGCCCAGGCCTGCAAGGCGCTCGGCGAGGAAGGCTACCGGGTGATCCTGGTCAATTCCAACCCCGCCACCATCATGACCGATCCGGGGATGGCCGACGCCACCTATGTGGAGCCGATCACACCGGAGATGGTGGAGAAGATCATCGCCAAGGAGCGTCCCGACGCGCTGCTGCCGACCATGGGCGGGCAGACCGGGCTCAACACCGCGCTGACCCTGGCGACCCGCGGCGTCCTGGACCGTTATGGCGTGGAGATGATCGGCGCGTCCAAGGCGGCCATCGACAAGGCCGAGGACCGCGAGCTGTTCAAGGAGGCGATGGCGCGCATCGGCTTGGAGTGCCCGCACGCGCGCCTGGCCCACGACCTGGGCGAAGCGCGCCAAGCGCTCGAAGAGGTCGGCCTTCCCGCCATCATCCGCCCGTCGTTTACCCTCGGCGGCACCGGCGGCGGCATCGCTTATAACCGCGACGAGTTTGACGCCATCGTCGCCGGCGGCCTCGACGCCTCGCCGACCTCGGAAGTGCTGGTCGAGGACTCGGTGCTGGGCTGGAAGGAGTTCGAGATGGAGGTGGTCCGCGATAAGGCGGACAATTGCATCATCGTCTGTTCCATCGAGAACATGGACCCCATGGGCATCCATACCGGCGATTCCATCACCATCGCCCCGGCCCTTACGCTGACCGACAAGGAATACCAAATCATGCGCAACGCCTCGATCGCGGTGCTGCGCGAGATCGGCGTGGATACCGGGGGCTCCAACGTCCAGTTCGCCCTCGACCCGGATACCGGGCGCCTGTTGGTGATCGAAATGAACCCCCGGGTCTCGCGCTCCTCGGCGCTGGCCTCCAAGGCCACCGGCTTTCCCATCGCCAAGGTCGCGGCCAAGCTGGCCGTGGGCTATACCCTGGACGAGCTCTCCAACGACATCACCGGCGTCACGCCGGCCTCCTTCGAGCCCACCATCGATTACGTGGTGACCAAGGTGCCGCGCTTCACCTTCGAGAAATTCCCCGGCACCGAGCCCCTGCTGACCACCTCGATGAAATCGGTGGGCGAGGCCATGGCCATCGGGCGGACGTTTTCGGAATCCCTGCAAAAGGCCCTGCGCTCGCTGGAGACCGGGCTCACCGGCCTCAACGAGGTGGAGATCCCCGGCGCCGAGGGGCCCGGCCGCAAGGACGCCATCCGCAAGGCGCTGGCGGCCCCGGCGCCCGACCGGGTGCTGGTGATCGCCCAGGCCTTCCGCGAGGGGTTCACCGTGGACCAAGTGCGCAAAGCCTGCCGCTTCGACCCTTGGTTCCTCGCCCGCATCCAGGAAATCGTCGCCGCCGAGGACGGGGTCCGGGCGGGCGGGCTGCCGCGCGACGCCGCCGGCCTCCAGGCGCTCAAATCCCAGGGCTTTTCCGATGCCCGCCTGGCCGAACTGGCGGGACTCATTGAGGCCCAGGTGGCGCACGCCCGGAGCAGTCTCAAGGTGCATCCGGTTTACAAGCGCATCGATACCTGCGCCGCCGAGTTTCCCTCGCTCACCCCTTACATGTATTCCACTTACGAAGGGGCCGGGTTGGGCCCGGCAATGTGCGAGGCCGACGTGTCGGCGCGCAAGAAGGTGGTGATCCTGGGCAGTGGCCCCAACCGAATCGGCCAGGGGATCGAATTCGATTACTGCTGCGTCCATGCGGCCTATGCCATGAGCGAGGCCGGGTTAGAGTCGATCATGATCAATTGCAATCCCGAGACCGTGTCGACGGATTACGACACCTCTGACCGGCTCTATTTCGAACCCCTGACGGCGGAAGACGTGCTGGAAGTCATCCGCGCCGAGCAGGCCAAGGGGGAGTTGCTGGGCGTCATCGTGCAGTTCGGCGGCGAGACGCCGCTGAAGCTCGCCAAGGCCCTGCAAGCCGCGAAGGTGCCCATCCTCGGCACCTCCCAGAACGCCATCGACATCGCCGAGGACCGCGATCGGTTCAAGCAGCTGCTGCGCCGGCTCGGGCTCAGGCAGCCCGAGAACGGCATCGCCACGTCGCTGGGCGGCGCCCGGCGCATCGCCAAGCGCATCGGCTACCCGGTGCTGCTGCGCCCGTCATACGTCCTCGGCGGGCGGGCCATGGAAATCATCCACGACGAGGCCGACCTCGCGCGGTACATGGTCCACGCCGTGCGCGCCTCGGGCGACAACCCGGTGCTGGTGGACCGCTACCTCCAGGACGCCATCGAGGTCGACGTGGACGCGCTCGCCGACGGCACCACCGTCATCATCGCCGGCATCATGGAACATATCGAGGAGGCCGGCGTGCATTCGGGCGATTCGGCCTGTTCCCTGCCGCCGCGCTCGCTGTCGGCCAAGGTCATGTCCGATATTCGCAGCCAGACATCGATCCTCGCCCGGGCGCTCAAGGTGGTGGGTCTCATGAACATCCAGTTCGCCGTCAAGAACGGCACCGTCTATATCCTCGAGGTCAACCCCAGGGCGTCGCGTTCGGTGCCCTTCGTCGCCAAGGCCACCGGCGTTGCCATCGCCAAGATCGCGGCGCGGGTGATGGTGGGTGAACCGCTGGCGGGATTCCGGCTCCAATCCTTCGCCACCGGCGGCCGCGCGCCCAAGCACATCGCCGTCAAGGAATCGGTGTTCCCCTTCGCCCGCTTCCCCGGGGTCGACATCATCCTCGGCCCGGAGATGAAATCCACCGGCGAGGTGATGGGCATCGGACCCGATTTCGCCTGCGCCTTCGCCAAGTCACAGCTCGGCGGCGGCACTTTGGTGCCCACCGAGGGCACCGCCTTCATTTCCGTCAAGGACAGGGACAAGGCGGCCATGGTGGCGCCGGGGAAGGAGCTGCTGGCCTTCGGCTTCCGCCTGATCGCGACCCGCGGCACCGCGCAGTTTCTCAATCGGGCGGGTGTCGCTTGCGAGGTCATCAACAAGGTGCACGAGGGGCGGCCCCATATCGTCGATGCCATGACCAACGGCGAGGTGCAACTGGTGTTCAACACCACCGAAGGCGCCGAAGCCATCCGCGCCAGCTTCGATCTCAGGCGCACGGCGCTAATCAACAAGATCCCCTACTATACCACCGTGGCCGGCATTTGCGCCGCCACCCAGGGAATCGCCGCCTTCAAGGCGGGGGGGCTTGAAGTCGAGCCCTTGCAATTCTATTTTTCCGGAAGTTTTTAGGATATATTGTCACCATCAAGGGCCACTGGATTGGCCCCTGTTCCACGCATGCGGCAGGATATCCAGGCAACGGCTATGACACTCCGGGGAATCGGTTCCTGGGGGGTAAATTTTTTGTTTCGCCCGCTTGGGCAGTGTTAGGACCAGACTGAGACGGGATATGGACAGAGTTCCGATGACCGCGGGGGGTTATGAAGACCTCGTAGAAGAAGCCAAGCGGCTCAAATCGGTGGAGCGTCCGGGGATCATCAAGGCGATCGAGGAGGCGCGGTCCCATGGCGATCTCTCGGAGAACGCCGAATATCACGCCGCCCGCGAGAAACAGAGCTTCATAGAAGGTCGGCTGGCCGAGCTGGAAGACAAGATCGCCCGCGCCGAAGTGATCGATGTCGCGCAGATGTCCGGTAAGATCATCCGCTTCGGCGCCACGGTGACCGTGGCCGACGAGGACACCGACGAGGAATCCACCTACCAAATCGTCGGCGAGGACGAAGCCGATATCTCCACCGGGCGTCTATCGGTGACCTCGCCGCTGGCCAAGGCCCTTATCGGCCTTCAAAGCGGTGATTCGGTGGATATCAACACGCCGGGCGGCGCCAAGGGCTACGAAGTGGTCAAGGTCCGCTACAAGTAACGCACTGCGGTGCCGTCACTCGGCGTCGTCGTCGGCCATGACCGGCACGCCGGAGCGGTTCTTGGAGGTGCGGATGGTCTCCAGGGTCTGCACCCGGGCGACGTGATCGGTGGAGGTCAACTGCATGGTGAGCGCGTCGCGGTGGGGCTTGTCGCGCGCCACCACCTTGAGCAGGAAATCGCCGCCGCCGCGGATCATGTGGCATTCCCTGATCTCCGGCCAATCGGCGAGCGCGGCCTCGAACGCCGAGAGCACGTTCTGGGCCTGTGAATCGAGCCCCACCAGGGCGAAGAACATCTCATTGAAACCGAGGGAGGCGGCATTCAGATCCGCATGATAGCCGCGGATGAAGCCCGAGTCCTCGAGCGCCCGCACGCGCCGCAGGCAGGGCGGCGCAGAAATGCCGGCGTGGCGCGCAAGCGCCACATTGGTCATGCGGCCATTCCCCTGAAGATCCGACAGGATACGTCTGTCGATCCGGTCCAATCTGACCCGCTGCGCCATCCGGTTCGATCCATCGATGGTCAAAGGGAGGGGCACGCGGCGCCCCCTAGGTGCCCCCTAATGCCAAGGAGTTTAGCGCGATTCACCGGCTAGGGTAATAATATTTCAAAGGGGGCGTGGCGGCCTGAATCATGGCCCTTGCGCCTTGCCCTCGCCCACGCCGGTTCCTATGTTAGGCGCAGTCGATCATCTAGCCGCGAAGCGATCATGACGGACAACACCCATGCCAAGGTTCTTATCCTGGGTTCGGGCCCGGCGGGCCTGACGGCGGCCATTTACGCCGCCCGCGCCAACCTCAACCCGGTCATGGTGTCGGGCCTCCAGCCCGGCGGGCAGATGACCATCACCACCGATGTTGAGAACTATCCGGGCTTCGCCGAAACCATCCAGGGCCCGTGGTTGATGGAAGAGATGGAGAGCCAGGCCCGGAAGGTCGGCACCGTTTTCGTGTCCGACCTCATCGTTTCGGTCGATTTTGCCAGCCGCCCGTTCCTCTGCACCGGCGATTCCGGCACCCTCTATTCCGGCGATACGGTGATCATTTCCACCGGCGCCACGGCCCGCTGGCTGGGGCTGGAGACGGAAGAAAAATTCAAGGGCTTCGGGGTCTCGGCCTGCGCCACCTGCGACGGGTTCTTCTACCGGGAGAAGAAGGTCTGCGTGATCGGCGGCGGCAACACGGCGGTGGAGGAAGCGATCTACCTGACCAATCACGCCGAGACGGTCACCCTGATCCACCGCCGCGACGAACTCCGCGCCGAAAAGATCCTCCAGGACAGGCTGATGGCCAATCCCAAGATCACCGTGATCTGGGACTCCGTGCTGCAAGAGGTCATCGGCGACCATGACCCCCTCGGCGTCACCGGGGCGCGCATCGGCAACGTCAAGACCGGCGAGCAGGCCGTCCTCGACGTCCATGGCGTTTTCATCGCCATCGGCCACACCCCCAATACCGGTATCTTCGCGGGCATTCTCGACATGGACGAAGAGGGCTACCTGATCACCCAGGCCGATTTTACGGCGACCAATATTCCCGGCGTGTTCGCCGCTGGCGATGTTCAGGACAAGATTTTCCGTCAGGCGGTGACCGCGGCGGGCACCGGCTGCATGGCCGCCATCGAGGCGGAGAAATTCCTCGCCGAGGCTGCGGACGCCGACCAACGTTCGGCGGCCGAATAGGGGCATGGGCCGATAAACGGAGATGGATTGGGACAAGCTCAGGATCTTTCACGCGGTCGCCCAAGCGGGCAGCTTCACCCATGCCGGTGAGACCCTCAACCTGAGCCAGTCGGCGATCTCCCGGCAGATCTCGTCGCTCGAGCACGACCTCGGCGTGATCCTGTTCCACCGCCACGCCCGTGGTTTGGTCCGCACCGAACAGGGCGAGCTTCTCTACACCACCACCAGGGACGTCCACCACAAGCTGGCCACCGCCGAATCCGTTCTCATGGATGCGACCGAGCGCCCGCGCGGGCCGCTCAAGGTCACCACCACCGTCGCCTTCGGCTCCATCTGGCTGACCCCGCGGATGAAGGAATTCATCGACCTCTATCCGGAGATCACGCTGACGCTATTGCTGACCGACGAGGAAATCGACCTCTCCATGCGCGAAGCCGACGTCGCCATCCGCCTGAATCCGCCGACGCAGCCGGACCTGGTGCAGCGCCGGCTGATGACTCTGCACAACCACGTCTACGCCGCGCCGGAATACCTCAAGGCACATTCCATGCCCCAATGCGTGGAAGACCTGGTCGACCACAACCTGGTCGTCTACGGCGAGGATTTCCCCCCGCCCACGGCCCACGTCAATTGGCTGCTGGACGCCGCCGCCAAGGCCGGCGTGACCCCCGCCAACCTGCTCAAGGTCAACAACATCTACGGCATCTACCGGGCGGTGCAGAGCGGCGTCGGCATCGCGTCGCTTCCCGATTACA
>JAPUGG010000074.1 GCA_027292975.1 Alphaproteobacteria bacterium
ATTAGCCTGGCGACCTTGCTCAAGTCGCGCCACTGGCAGAGACGGCGCCTGGCTGTTTCCCAATAAATACCATTGAACGAGGCCGGCGGGCCGCGGCGGCGCGCTATTTTCCGGTGAACTCGATGGCGCCGTCGGGCAACAGGTAGAGCACGTAGGCATCGCCCCCAACCACCGTCGGCCAATGGTCGCTGCCCGGCGGGTCCACGTACCAGCCCCGCCCAACGCCGTCGAACTTGGGATCGCCGGCGATCGGCATGATCATGCCGATCTCGCCGTTGGGGTGGACGTGATGGGGGCCTTTGACATCCTTCATGCGCACCACGTCGACGCTGAACCGGCCGGCCGGGCCGCCCGGCTTGATGACGCGGCCGAACTTGATGCCGCCCATTTCGCGGGCGCAGATCCAGCCCTCGGCCTCGCCCGAATGGCACAGCGCCTCGATATTCTTGAAGGTCTCCCCGTCCCCGGCGAAGGCCTCGTCGAGGAAGGAGGTCAAGGCCTCCTCCACCGGCTTATCGGTGATGGCGGCAGCGATTTCACCCATGAGGTCTTCGAACCGTGCCTGGCTCATCTCTTCCCCCGTCAACCAAGTGGCGTCCTCGCCGCCGATACCGCCGACTATAGCCCAAGGGGCCCGCCCGTGAAGCATCTCCCTTGCATGCCGCGCCCACCCGTGGATAGTGATGGGCCCTGGCAGACAAGCCGGATCGAGGCGACCAACCGCAACAGAGGTGGATCAAATACATGACGGAAACTAAGGGTGCCACGGTGAGCGTCGCGGTGGAGGACGGCATCGCCATGGTCACGGTAGACAACCCGCCGGTCAACGCCATCTCCCAGGCGATCCGCCAGGGCCTGATCGACGCCATGGCCGAGATCAACGGCAACCCGGAGGTCGCCGCCGCAATCATCATCGGCGCGGGTCGGTACTTCATGGCCGGCGCCGACGTGCGCGAATTCGACAAGCCTGCACTTCCCCCTTCCCTGCCCGAGGCGATCGCGTCGATCGAGTCTTCTGAAAAGCCGGTGGTGGCCGCGATCCACGGGGTGGCGCTGGGCGGCGGGCTAGAGGTAGCGCTCGGCTGTCATTACCGCATCGTCGATCCCGGCGCCAAGCTCGGCCTGCCGGAAGTGGCGCTGGGCATCATTCCCGGCTCCGGCGGGACCCAGCGCCTGCCGCGCCTGATCGGCTTCGCCAAGGCGCTCGACCTTATATCCAGCGGGCGCCAGGCGGGCGCGGGCGAAGCCGCCGAGATGGGTCTGGTCGACGCCGTCGCCGAGGGCGAGCTGGCCGCCGCGGCGATGGATTTCATCCGCCAGCGGATCGGCGCGGCCCCGCCCCGTCTTTCCGCCATCGACGCCCCGGCGCCGGAATCGCAAGACTTTTTCGAGACCGCCAGGCGGCGCCTGGCGCGGCGCGCCCGGGGCCAAGAAAGCATTGTTCGCGCGCTGGACGCGCTCGAGGCCGCGACCCTGCCGTTCGACCAAGGGGCCAAGCGCGAACGCGAGATCTTCAACGAGCTGCGCGGCTCGGACCAGGCCAAGGCGCTCCGTCATGCCTTCTTCGCCGAGCGCGCCGTCGCCAAGGTTGCGGCGCTTGACGGCGCCAAGCCGCGCGAGGTGGCTAGCATCGGCGTCGTCGGCGGCGGCACCATGGGCGCCGGCATCGCCGTCGCCAGTTTGCGCGCGGGCTATCAGGTGACCATGGTGGAAGCCTCCACCGACGCCCTCACCCGGGGGTTGGGCAACGTGGAAAAGAACCTCGACGGCTACGTCAGCCGCGGGCGCATGAGCGAGGAGACCAAAGCAGGGCTCATGGCCGAGTTCACCGGCGCGGTGGATTACGGCGCGCTCGGGCCCGCCGATCTGATCATCGAGGCGGTGTTCGAGGACATGGCGGTCAAGAAGGACGTGTTCGCCAAGCTCGACGCCGTGGCCAAGCCCGGCGCGGTGCTGGCCACCAACACGTCTTACCTGGATATCGACGAGATCGCGGCGGCCACAAACCGGCCCGGCGACGTCATCGGCCTGCACTTCTTTGCCCCCGCCCATATCATGCGGTTGTTGGAGATCATCCGCGCCGCCTCGACGACGCCCGACGTCGTCGCCACCGGCTTCGCGGTGGGCCGCAGGCTCGGCAAGGTGGGGGTGCTGGCCGGAATCTGCGACGGCTTCATCGGCAACCGCATCAGCGCCAAGTTCCGCCAGCAGGCCTACGCCATGATCGAGGACGGCGCGCTGCCCTGGGAGGTGGACGCCGCCATGGAAGCCTTCGGCATGGCCATGGGACCGTTCAGGGTGATGGACCTGTCCGGCCTCGACATCACCTGGGCCATGCGCAAACGCCAGGCGCCGACCCGCGATCCACGCGAACGCTACGTCGCCATCGCCGACCGCATCTGCGAGGCCGGCTGGCTCGGCCAGAAGACGGGCCGGGGCTGGTACGTCTATGAGGACGGCAAGCCAAGCCCCAACGCCGACGCGGAGTCGATCATAATCGAGGAATCCGAGAAGAAGGGCATCGCCCGGCGCCCCTTCACCGCCCAAGAGATCCAGGACCGCATCCTGTATGCCATGATCAACGAGGGCGCCAAGATCGTCGAGGAAGGCATCGCCCAACGCCCGCTCGACGTCGATATGGTGGAGATCATGGGCTACGGCTTTCCGCGCTGGCGCGGCGGCCCCATGTGCGCGGCCGACATCATCGGCCTCGATCAGGTGCTTGGGAAGATCCGCGACTACGCGCGCGAAGACGCCTTCTATTGGGCGCCGGCCCCGCTTCTCCAACGCCTGGTGGCCGACGGTAAGACCTTCTCCGACCTCAACGGGGGTTGAGCCCAATGGCACTTCGCTGGGCCATCGAGGACGGGCGCATCGCCGTCATCACCCTTGACGAGCCGGACGCCCGCAACGCGCTGACCGCGCAAGCGCGCGCAGGCTTGCGCGCGGCCCTATCTCAGCTCGGCGACGATAAGCAAGTGGACGTTCTGGTGATCACCGGGGCGGGGGGGAATTTCTGCGCCGGTGGCGACGTCCGCACCATGGGGGAAACCGACCCAAAGGCCATCGCCGGGCGCATGGCCGACGTCGCTAAGACGGCGGAGATGTTGGCCGCCTTCCCCAAGCCGGTGATCTGCGCCATCGCCGGCCATGCCGCGGGCGCCGGCGTCGCTCTCGCCTGCCTCGCCGACATGGTGATCGCCGAGGAAAGTGCCAAGTTTACCTTTTCCTTCCTGCCCCTGGCGCTCGGCCCCGACTGGGGGCTGTCGTTCACCCTGGGCCGCCGGGTCGGCGCCGCCATTGCCAGGCGGCTGATCCTGACCGCCGCCGCCATCGACGGCACCGACGCCCACCGGCTCGGCCTGGTCGACCTAGTGACACCCGATAGCGAGGCGCTGGAAGCCGCGCGGGGCCGCGCCCGCGAGCTCGCGGGCGGTCCCAAGGCGGCCATCGCCGCCGTCAAGGCCATGCTCGGCGATCACGAGGGTTTAAGCGCGGCGCTCGCCGCCGAGGCCAAGATGCAGGGCGAGCGCTTTCCCCACCCCGAGCACCGCGAAGGCGCCGCCGCGTTCCGCGAAAAGCGCAAGGCCGATTTCACCGGCACGGGCGGTTGAGGGTTCGACGCGGCGGCACTTTCCGGTGCCCGCCCGCGCCAAATGCACTAAACTCGCCGCAAGGCCCGGGGGCCGGGAATCGGAACGGATCTAGGGGAGGACACCATGGACGGTTACACCAAACGGGTCACGGACTCATCGGCGCTGCGGGATTCCCTCGATCATCCGGTGATCGACGGCGACGGGCATATCATCGAATCCCGTTTCGTCCTGCCCGACTTCCTGAAACAGGTTGGCGGGTCGAAACTCGTCGAGCGCTTCGATAAAGCCTTCGCCGAGGCCCGGCCGGGCGGCGCCAAGTCGGTGTTCTGGAACGGCCATACCGGCGCCCTGACCATCGACCGGGTCACCACCATGCTGCCCAAGCTCTATGCGCTGCGTCTGGAAGAGGCCGGGGTCGATTTCGCGACGCTTTACGCAACCGTCGGATTCCGCTGCCAGGTGATGCCCGACGACGAGGTGCGCCAGGCCTCGTGCCGGGCGCTCAACATGATGTTCGCCGACATGTTCGCCGACGTCTCCGACCGCATGACGCCGGCCGCCGTGATCCCCATGCACACCCCCGAGGAAGCCATCGAGGAGCTCGAATTCGCGGTCAACGAGCTCGGCCTCAAGGCCGCCATGACCTGCAACGAAGTGCTGCGGCCGGACCCCGAAGTGGCCAAGTCCGCGCCCCAATACGCCGACGCCACGCGCAGTTTTTCGCCGCTGGCGCTGGACAGCCCCTATGACTACGACCCCTTCTGGGCCAAATGCGTGGAGCTCAAGGTCGCGCCCGCCGGCCATTCCATCAATTATACCGCCACCCACGCGTCCCCCACCAATTACGTTTACAACCGCATCGGCCTGTTCGCCACCTCCTCCCATGCCGCCGTGCGGGCGCTGTTCATTTCCGGCGTGACCAAGAAATTCCCCGAGCTCAACATCGGCTTCCTGGAGGGCGGCGTCTGGTGGGCGGTGTCGCTCTACAACGACCTCATCGATTTTTACGAAAAGCGCAACGTGGAGGCGTTGCTCGACCACCACGATCCGGCCAAGTTCGACGTCGCGCTGGCCGAGGGGCTCTTCCGCGATTTCGGCAACGCCTACCTCACGCCCGAACGTTTCCTTGCCGCCAAGGAGATCTTCACCCGCGACGGCCGCACGGCGCCCGGAATCGACCCCGATTTCATCGACGATTGGCGCGCGCTTGACATCAAAAGTGCCGAGGACATCCGCGACCTCTTCGTCGACAATTTTTACTTCGGATGCGAGGCCGACGACGCCCTGAACTACACCGCCTTCAACGCCAAGGCCAACAAGTTCGGGGCCAAGCTCAAGGCCATGTTCTCGTCGGATCTGGGCCACTGGGACGTGGTCGATTTCGGCGACGTGTTGGCCGAAGCCCATGAGCAGACCGAAAAAGGACTGATGAGTGAGGAAGACTTCCGCGACTTCGTCTTCACCAACCCGGTGCGCTTCACCACCCGGGCGAACCCGGATTACTTCAAGGGCACGGTGGTGGAGGACGCGGTCGATAAATTGTTGGGCGTTAGGTCCGACGCCGCCTGAGCCGCACCGGGGAATCGACGCCGTTACTTGCGCGGAGGGGACAGCCGCATTGGGGTCAGGCAATTCCCGTAAAAGAAGTAATGTTCACCTATGGCTATGCCTTTCCTAAAGGTCGCGTTGAACTCCATCTGACGCGGCCCGATGTGGTTTCGGTAGAACTTACTTTTTCGCGCGGGGAGGCCATCCATTCTGCCGGAATGATCCAAGAACCCGATGATGTCGTATTTGATCGTCCTGAGCCAAAATTCACCGGTGACCTTATTTCCGTCGACCGTAATCTCGATCGCCCAGGAATTGCCGCAGACGTCACGGGCACCGCTCCCCACCCATTTCCTAGCCGCGACACGGGCGACCCGGGACGGCGCCGCCCTTCCGGTTGTGGGGGAAGCCAGCACCGGCACGTCTGCGAGATAACGGGGGTTTCCGGTCGGGGTGCCCTCAGTTCCGGGCCCGGCGCATGCGAACAACAAGGCCACCAGAAAAAGATTGGGAAGTGCGCGAAGCAACCGACCCCACGGAGAGGGTTTGACGGCGCAAAATGATTCCTTGGTGAATACCCTTTGCTTCATCGCTCTACCCTAGAGCATTATCCGGCCCAAATGAACCAATCGCCGCATTCCATAGAGTGATTTTATACGCGGGTCAGGGCATGAAACGAATCGGCATCCTTAATCTTTGGCTTGGCGCCCTTGCGATATTGGCACTTTTCGGGTGCGCGACCGGGCAGGCCACCGCCGGGCAGGCCTATGCGGGGAAGATGATCGATGCCCACAGCCATCCGAGAAAGCAAGACAACGAAATTCTCGCGCGCCACTTCGCCGATGCCGCCAAGGCGGGCATCGTACGGATCATCGTCATGCGGACCCCTAACGATTATCGAAAATCGAAGAGAGATGAGTTGCTCGGCCGGGCCGCCCGATTTCCCAATGTGACGACCCTGTGTTCTCCTGATTTTATCGGTCACCTCCATCAGGGTCGGATCGAACGCGCCCGGGCGGAGGTCGCCAAGATCAGGCAAGATCTCGCTGCGGGCCGCTGTGCCGGTGTGGGCGAACTCGGCCTCAGGCACTACGACAAAAGATGGGCCCGGGGCGGCGGCCAGGCCGAGGTTATCGTCCCCCTCGATCATCCGCTGGTCCACGCTGTCTTGGCCGCGGCGAACAAACATGGCGTTCCGGTCCTCTTGCATATCGAGCCGGTCTACCGGCCGCGCTCCATCGATAATCTGGCCCGGGTCAAGCGCTGGTACAAAAAAGTTTGCAGGATTTATCCGCGGGCCCGGCTCATCGCCCTGCATACCGGCATGATGAGCCCCCCCGATCTCGAAGAGATTTTGCTCTCCTGTCCAAACCTGTTCGCCGACTTCAAAATCCTGCACAGCCGCGGCTCGGTGATCGGGTTTGCCGACCTTCACGGGGTCAATGACCTGGGCTTCCGCTTCTTTGGCCACTGGACGGCGATGTTCGAGAAACACCCCGACCGGTTCATCTTCGGCTCCGATTGGAAAGAGGGCCGAGGGGGGGGCTACCGGGACCGAAGCTACCGAAAACATATCGCCCGGGTCCGGGAAATGATCGGCGCGTTGCCTCGCTCGGTTCAGAAGAAGCTGGCCTATTCCAACGCCAAGATGGTCTTTCGGCTTCCCTGAACACTCTCCTCAAGCCTAGGCCATTTGGCAGCTTCGAACGCCGGATCGAGGGGTGTATCGGCGGCATGGTTCACGTAGTTCGAGATCGTCTTCACGGCGATGCCGAGAATCACCTCCAGGTACTCGGCCGTGCCGTAGCCGGCGCCGAAGAACGCGGCCTTGACCTCATCAGAGGGCCAGCCCCGGGTCTCGACGATCGATCGCGTTAGGGCCGCCAGGGCATCGAGCTTGGCATCCGAAAGCGTGGTGCCGCCGCGCAGGGCCTCGACGATCTCGGGCGCGACGCCTTTCATCTGGGCGATCGTGCTATGGGCCGCCATGCAGTAGCCGCACCCGTTGGCGTGGCTCGCCGACAGCAACACCGTCTGCTTTTCGGCGTCCGACAACGACGAGCGCTCGAAAATATCCATCACCGTGCCATAGGCCTCGGCGATGGCGGGCGCCTCGGCGAAAACGCGGAACAGGTTGGGGACGAAGCCCAGTTTTTTCTG
>JAPUGG010000075.1 GCA_027292975.1 Alphaproteobacteria bacterium
GATCACCGGGATATCCAGCGCCCGGGCGACGATCGACACATGGGAGGTGGCGGAGCCCCGTTCCATGATCTGCCCGACGATGTGGTGGTGGTGGCGCGTTCCGTCGGCCCGGCGGAACTTCTCGACTACAACCCCGCCCGGCTGCGCGGGTTGATCATGGAACGGGGCTCCGCCACCTCCCATGTGTCGATCGTCGCCCGGGCGCTGGATATCCCGGTGATCGGCCAGGTCATGGACCTGTTCGCCAAGGTCGATGCCGGCGACACGGTGATCGTCGATGCCGAAAACCGGCAGGTCTTCGTTCGCCCGGTAGAGGACGTGCAACAGGGGTTCGTGGAAACACTGCGGCTGAGGGCCGCCCGAAAGCAGGTCTTCGCCCAGTTGCGGGACCAGCCCGCGGTCACCCTGGACGGCACCGAGGTGTCGCTCAATATCAACGCCGGGCTCGAGCTCGACGTGCCCCAGGTCCATTCCACCGGCGCCGACGGGATCGGCCTGTTCCGCACGGAAATTCCCTTCATGGTGCGCGCGACCTATCCCGACGTGGAGGCCCAGACGGCGCTCTATCGCGCGGTGTTGGACCAGGCCGACGGCAAGCCGGTGGTGTTCCGAACCCTGGACGTGGGCGGCGACAAGGAATTGCCCTATTTCGAAAGCGAGGCCGGGGAGAATCCGGCGCTCGGTTGGCGCGCCATCCGCATCGCCTTGGACCGGCCGGCGATGCTGCGCGGCCAGGTTCGCGCCCTGGTGCGGGCGGCGGACGGGCGCTCGTTGTCGGTGATGTTCCCCTTGATCGCCGAGGTGGCGGAATACGATCGCGCCCGCGAGGTGCTGGATATGGAGTTGGCACGCGAAAAGGCCAAGGGCGGCACATTGCCCAAGAAGCTCGAAGTGGGCGTCATGGTGGAGGTGCCCTCGCTTCTCTGGCAGCTGCCCGCGCTGGTCCAACGGGTCGATTTTCTCTCCGTGGGGTCCAACGACCTGCTGCAGTTCCTGTTCGCCACCGATCGGGGCAATCCCCGCATGGCCGAGCGCTACGACCCGCTTTCGCCGCCGGCGCTCAAGGTGCTCCAAGATGTGGTCAGGACCGCGGATCGGGCGGGACGGCCGCTGTCTCTATGCGGCGAAATGGCCAGCCGGCCGCTTGAGGCGATGGCTTTGGTCGGCCTCGGTTATCGGTCGCTATCCCTCACCGCGGCTTCCATTGGACCGGTCAAGACCATGGTGCGCTCTCTCAGGTTGCGCTCTCTCAGGGAGTATATGAAAACCATCTTGGACAGCCCGGAGCACAGCCTCCGCGATCGCCTCCGGGCCTTCGCCCTGGATCATGACTTCGCGATCTAGTGACCCAGAGCATTATCGGACCTAATTGACCCATTTGACCGGAGTATGCTCTAACCGGGACGGGCGGACACATGTTGATTGGCCGGGGCCGTCTAATTTGCTAACACTGGGAACGGTTTGGCGGAATCGTGGTGCGGTTGCGCGCCACGCCGGCCCTGGGACCGGGATTTTCCGCCGACGCCGGTAATGAGGCGAAAATGATGGAACAGCCTCCCCGCGGGGACATTGAGCAGGATTCGATCGACGTCGTCGGGGCCACCGGCCAGGATCTCCGCGAGCAGCGCGAGGCGCTTGGCGCCGATTTGGTGGAAATCGCAGAGACGCTCTGCATCCGCCGCGGGTTCCTCGAAGCCCTGGAAGCGGGCGATTACGATGCCCTTCCCGGTCCCACCTATGCCGTCGGTTTCGTGCGCAGCTATGCCAACCACCTGGGGCTAGACGGCGATAAATTGGCCGGGCAATACAAGATCGAAATTTCCGGTGAAAGGCCGACCGCGAAGCTTGATTTCTTCACCCCGGTGCAGGAAAGCCGGATTCCCCGGGGCGCCATGGTTCTGGTGACGGTGCTGCTTGCCTTCGCCATTTATGGTGTGTGGTATTACATGAACGCCCGTGACCTGACCTTTTCGGACCTCATCCCCGAGGTTCCTCCTTTATTCGGCCGCACCGCCGAGGCGCCCGCCCCACCGCTGCCCGCGGATCCGGGCGCCACGGCCTCGCCCCAAGGGGGTCCGGCGGGTGACGCCGCCTCGGCCGGCCCGGCCGCGGCCAGCGGTGCACCCCCGCCCCCGGAAGTGGCCATGGACCGGCAAGCGGCCGTCCCGCCGCCGCCCGCCGCGTCGGCGACGGGGGCCGGGGCCGTTGCCGAGATCCCACCACCGGCCCCCGCCGAGGCCGCTGGGCCGCCGCAATCCGCCCCCGCGGAGGCCGCGGCCGTGCTCGCACCGGCGCCCGCCGAGGCCGCTCCGGCCATGGTTTCGACCCGCATCGAGATCCGCGCCAAGGCGGATAGTTGGGTTCAAGTGCGCACCGCCGAAGGAACCTTGTTGGTAACGCGAATCCTGAGCCAAGGCACCAGCTATGCGGTGCCGCCGCAAAAGGGGCTGAGGCTCACCACCGGCAACGCCGGGGGGCTGGAGATTCTCGTCGACGGGGTGCCGGTGCCCCCTCTCGGGCCCTTTGGCGCGGTGCGCCACGACGTGGCTCTCGATCCCGAGCGCCTCAAGGCGGGCACCGCTTTGGCACGCTGAACAACGCGCGCCTTGATTTTTTGGGCAATCCGCCGCAGTTATTGGGGGAATGGCCGGTCCCCCGGCGCTTGGCGGCGCCGGCGCCCCGGTCCGAGGAGTGACCATGAGCATTCGGCCTTTTCGCGACATCTCTCGACATCCGACCCGGCAAATCCGCGTCGGCCCCGTGGCCGTGGGCGGCGATGCGCTGATTTCCGTCCAGTCCATGACCAATACCGCGACCACCGATGTCAAGGGGACCATCGCCCAGGTCCGCGAATTGGAACAAGCGGGCGTCGATATCGTCCGCATTTCCTGCCCCGACGAGGAATCGAGCCGGGCCCTGGCGGAGATCGTCGGCGCGGTGACGGTGCCCATCGTCGCCGATATCCATTTCCATTACCGCCGAGCCATCGAAGCGGCCGAGGCGGGGGCGGCCTGCCTGCGCATCAATCCCGGCAACATCGGTTCCAAGGACCGGGTCCGCGAGGTCATCGCCGCGGCCCGGGACCATGGGTGCTCCATGCGCATCGGCGTCAACGCCGGGTCTTTAGAGCGCGATCTGCTGGAGAAATATGCCGAACCCTGTCCCGAGGCCTTGGTGGAAAGCGCGCTTCGGCACATCCATGTTCTCGAGGACAACGATTTCCTGGACTTCAAGGTGTCGGTCAAGGCCTCGGACGTGTTTCTCGCCGTCGCCGCCTATCGCGCCCTGGCCGAGGTTTGCGATTATCCGCTGCATCTCGGCATCACCGAGGCGGGCGGACTGCGTACCGGCACCGTCAAATCGGCGATCGGTCTCGGCATGCTTTTGTGGGAGGGGATCGGCGATACCATCCGTGTGTCGCTGGCCGCCGATCCGGTGGAGGAGGTCCGCGCCGGGTTCGAGATCCTGAAGGCGCTCAATCTGCGCCACAAGGGCGTCACCATCATCGCCTGCCCGTCCTGCGCCCGCCAGCAGTTTGAAGTGATCGAAACCGTGGTCAAGCTCGAGGAACGGCTTGCCCATGTCACCACGCCCATGACGATCTCGATCATCGGCTGCGTCGTCAACGGCCCGGGGGAAGCGCGCGAGACCGATATCGGGCTGACCGGTGGCGGCAACGGCACCCACTTGATCTATATGGCCGGGGTGGCCGACCATAAACTTGGCGACGCGGACATGATCGAACATATCGTGGAATTGGTGGAGCACCGAGCCGCAGAAATCGATGCGGCGGCGCAAGTCGATGACGAGAAATCAACCGCGGGCGGCGGCCAAGCGCTCCCGGGCAAGGCCGGCGAGCCGGGCTAGTAAGGGACGGGTTTGGATCAGCTTCAGCCGGTGCGCGGCACCCATGACATTTTGCCGGACCAGAGCCGCGCCCATCGGCGCATCCGGGAGACAGCGCGGGAATTGGCGGAGCGCTACGGCTATGCCGAGATGTCGACGCCGATCTTCGAATTCACCGAGGTCTTCAAGCGAACCCTCGGCGAGACCTCGGATATCGTCACCAAGGAGATGTACACCTTCGCCGACCGTTCGGGGGACCAGATCACGCTCAGGCCCGAGGGCACGGCCGGCATCGCGCGGGCGCTGATATCGGGCGGCCTAGGCCAGAGCCTGCCGCTCAAGTTCTTCTATTCGGGGCCGATGTTCCGTCACGAACGACCGCAAAAGGGGCGGCTTCGCCAGTTCCATCAGATCGGCGTGGAGCTTTTGGGGGCGGCGTCGGCCATGGGCGATGTCGAGGTCATCGCCCTTGGCGACCAGATCCTCGAGGCGCTGGGCATTCGTGGCCGCACCCGGTTGGAACTCAACACCCTGGGCGATTCGGCAAGCCGCGCGGCCTACCGTGAGGTGCTGGTGGCGTACTTGATCTCCCACCGCGATGGATTGTCCGAGGACAGCGCGAAGCGCCTCGACCGCAACCCCCTTCGTATCCTCGATTCCAAGGACAAGGGCGACCGCGAGGTGGTGGACGGCGCGCCGCTGTTCGGCGATTACCTCACCGACGACGCGCGGGCGTTCTTCGACCGGGTGCGCGCGGGTCTCGATGATTTGGGGCTCGCATATCTGATCAATCCCCGGCTGGTGCGGGGTCTCGATTACTATTGTCACACCGCGTTCGAGTACACCACCGAACATCTCGGCGCTCAGGGCACGGTCCTCGCCGGGGGACGTTACGACGGCCTCATCGAGACCATGGGCGGGCCGCCGACGCCGGGCGTCGGTTGGGCCGCGGGAATCGAGCGCCTGGCCATGCTGTTGGACGAGCAAGTGCCAGCGGTGAAGCCGGTGGTGGTGATCCCCGTCGGCGATGAATTCGAAGCGGAGGCCTTCAGGGTCACCCAACGCCTGCGTTTGGCCGGCATCGCCGCCGATATTGGCTTTTCCGGTAATCTCTCTCGGCGCATGAAGCGCGCCAATCGCATGGGCGCCGCCTATGCCGTCATTCTCGGCTCGGACGAGCTTGCCCGCGATGCCGCGACCCTGCGCGACATGGAAACCGGCGCGCAGGAAGAGGTGGCGCTCGATAAGCTTGTGGACCGACTCACCCAGCGTCGCTAGTGCACTATCCGGAGCCGCCATGTCCGCCGTCACCGGTTCAAGCCCCGATCCAAGCACCGCCCCGCGGCTTCGCCGCCTGATCGTCGCCGGCGTCGACCACCAGACGGCGGGCCAGGGGCTCAGGGACCGGCTCTTTGTCGAACAACCGGCCTTACCGGATTTTTACCGGCATCTCGCCGCGGCGGGGTTCGACCAAGCGGTGCTGCTGTCGACCTGCGACCGGGTGGTGGTGGTGGGCATGAGCGACGCGCCTGATGCGGCAGCCGCGGCGATCCGCCGGACCCTCGCCGAGACCGCCGGGATGCCCGAGCAAAACATCGAGGGCAGTTTCTTCATCCGCACCGGGACCGATGCGCTGGGCCATCTGTTCTCCATCGCCGCGTCGCTGGAGAGCCAGGTTCTGGGCGAACCCGAGGTTCTCGGCCAGATCAAGACGGCCCACCGTGGCGCGGAGGGCGCAACCGGTGTCGGCCGCGAGCTGGGCGCCATCTTCGAGGCCGCCTATTCGGTCGCCAAGCGGGTCCGCAATGAAACCGCCATCGGGGAGCACGCCATTTCCATGGCGGCGGCGGCTTGCCAGGTGGCGCGCGAGGTGGTGGGACGTTTCGAGCAGACCACGGCGCTGGTGGTCGGCGCCGGTGAACTCGGCGTGCTGGTGGCGGACAAGCTGAAAGCCCAGGGGCTCACCGATATCTGGATGGCCGACCCCCTGGAGCCCAGGGCCGAGGCAATGGCGGCGCGCCTCGGCGCCCATAGGCTGGCGATGGAGGAGATCGGCCGATCGCTGCACCGTATGGATATGGTGCTGACCGGGCTGGGCGGCGCGGTGCCGGTGATTACCCGCGACGATGTCGCCCAGGCCTTGAAACAGCGTCGCTACAAGCCCATCTTCTTGCTCGACGCGGCGGTTCCCGCCGATGTGGAGCCGGACGTCGCGGCGTTGGACGAGGCCTACCTCTTCACCCTGCACGATCTCGAGCGCATCGCTCTCACCGGCCAGGAAAAGCGGTCCCATGCGGCCATCGATGCAAGAGCGATCGTCGAGGACGAGGTCGCGTCCTTCGTTCTGGCCGAGGGATACAGGGCGGCGGCGCCAATGGTGACGGCGCTGCGCCAAAGATTCGAGGCGCACCGTCAACAGATCTTGGCTTCGAACCCCACCATGTCGGCGGACGAAGCAACGCGCCTGCTGGTCAACCGGCTGCTCCATGGGCCCTCCCAAGCCTTGCGCGAGCTTGCCGCGGACGGCGATGGCGGGGCGAGATCGGTGCCCCTTGACGGCGATCTCATTGCCCGGCTTTTCGGTTTGGCCGCGGACGCCGATGATGGCAGCTCGCCTGGGGCTGAGAAAGGACGAGAGTGAACGAAGAGCGCAACAAAGGGCGATCGCCCGCGGCCGGGTTCGAGGGTAAACTCGACCAGGTGCTGGCCCGCCACAACTTACTTTCCGACCGGCTGGCGGCCGCAGTCCCGCTTTCGCCCAAGGATCTCGCGCGGTTTTCCAAGGAATATTCCGAGCTGTCCGGCGTGGTGGCCCGAATCGAGGAATGGAAAGGCGCGCGCGACGAAATCGCCGACCTCGCCGAGATGATCGCCGACGCGGCGGAGGACGACGAAGTGCGCCAAATGGCGGAAGAAGAATTCGCGGCGCTCAAGGCCCGTATCCCTGAGCTGGAACGGGCCATCAAGCTCACCCTCTTGCCCAAGGACGAGGCCGACCAGCGCAACGCCATCCTCGAAGTACGCGCGGGCACCGGCGGCGAAGAGGCGGCGTTGTTCGCCGCCGACCTGTTCCGCATGTACCAGCGCTACGCCGACCTTCATAACTGGAAGTTCGAAATTATGGAGATTTCGGGTACCGACAAGGGCGGCTTTAAGGAGGCGGTGGCGAACATCACCGGCGCCGACGTGTTTGCCCGCCTAAAATTCGAATCCGGCGTCCACCGGGTCCAGCGCGTGCCCCAGACCGAGACCCAGGGTCGCATCCACACCTCGGCGGCGACGGTGGCGGTGCTGCCCGAGGCCGAGGAGGTCGACGTCGAGATCAACGACAAGGATCTCAGGATCGACGTGTTCCGCGCCTCGGGGCCCGGTGGGCAGTCGGTGAACACCACCGATTCCGCGGTGCGCATCACCCATTTGCCCACCGGTATCGTGGTTTCCCAGCAGGACGAAAAATCCCAGCACAAGAACAAGGCCAAGGCCATGAAGATCCTGCGCGCCCGGCTCTACGACCACATGCGCCAGCAGCTCGATGCCGAAAGGGCCGCGGACCGCCGTTCCCAGGTCGGCACCGGCGACCGGTCGGAGCGGATCCGCACCTACAACTATCCCCAGGGCCGGGTGACCGATCACCGCATTGGCCTGACGCTGCACAAGCTCGACCGCATCATCGCCGGCGACGGATTGGACGAAGTGGTGGAGGCGTTGACCGCGGATGATCAGGCCAGCCGGCTCGCGGCCTTGTAATGAACATGCCCGCGACCCTGGCGGAGCTGCTCGACGACGCCGTTGCAGTACTTGGGGCGGCGGGGTTCGAAGCGCCCGCATTCGAGGCGCGCGCACTGTTGACCGGCGTGTTGGGGTTGAGCCGCGAAGAGATGCTGGCGCACCCTGGGTGCGCGATCGATGCTGCGGCGCGGGCGCGATTCGCAGATGCGCTCGGGCGCCGTGCCGGCCGCGAGCCGCTCGCGCGGATCACCGGCCAACGTGAATTCTGGAGCCTTCCCATAGGCCTCTGTCCCGACACCTTGATTCCCAGGCCGGACAGTGAAACCGTGGTGGAAGCCGCCCTCGCGCTGGTCGCCGACCGGGACGAAGAGCACTCGATTCTCGACCTTGGCACCGGATCGGGGTGCCTGCTTTTAGCCCTTCTATGGGAATTGCCGCGCGCCCGCGGCCTCGGCATCGATCGCGCCCCTGGGGCCCTCGCCATGGCCCGGGACAGTGCCCGACGCCTCGAACTTGAAGACCGCGCCGAATTTCGCGTCGGCGATTGGACCCATGGCCTTGGGGGCCGGTTCGACATCATTGTCTCCAATCCGCCTTACGTGGCCGAGGCGGAATGGGCGGCCCTTCCGCCCGAAGTGCGGGATTTCGAGCCCGAACTGGCCCTAAATGGCGGGCCGGACGGCCTTGCGGCCTACCGTGCGCTGGTACCCGAGATCGCCCGGCTGCTGGCTGCGGACGGATTCGCCGTGGTGGAACTGGGGGCCGGGCAGCATGACGATGTCGCCGAAATATGCCGGAATTCCGGGCTTTTCACCGGCCCCGTGCGCCGTGATCTTGGCGGTCATCCAAGGGCGCTCCCCCTTGCGCGGCGCCCTGTCGGCCTCGAAAAATCGAAAGCGAAAAAAAAGGTTGGAAAAAAGGCCATTCCCGTCTAGTTTTGCCTCCGACGAGCGTGCGCAGGGGCGCCGCTCTCACCCCGAAAGCGAAGATTCTAATTCCGGCTCGGCCCGCACGGCGGGTCCGCAGCGTGAAAGCCGGAAAAGAGTTCCCGGGATATTTAATCTCTCGACGTAACAAAATGTAAGAGACGTAGTGTGAACGGAAAACGAACGCGCGGTCGGCCGGGCCGCAACAAACCGTCCAACTCTAGAAACCAAACATTTGATTCGACTGGTCCCGAAGGCAAGGTCCGAGGGTCCGCCAATCAGGTCTTTGAAAAATATCTGTCGTTGGCCCGGGATGCCCAGTCTTCGGGGGACCGGATCGCCGCGGAAAACTATTTTCAGCACGCGGAGCACTATTACCGGATCCTCAACGTGAACGCCCAGAACGCGCAAAACGCGCAACACGCCCAGAACACCCAGAACGCGCAAATTTCCCAGATCGACCGTAACCGGGCCCAGGGTAACGGGTCGGGCCAGGGCGACGCGGTTCCCGGCCAGGGCAACGGCCCCGTGGCATCCGGTGGACCGGCTGCAGCGAAGCCCCAGCCAGCACAGCCCGAGGTGAGGGCCGAGGCGAAGGCCGAGGCGGCCGAAATCGGGGCAGAGGCCCCGGGGGAGGCCCCGGGGGGCAAACCCGAGCGGCCGCCCAAACCGACTTCCCAAAGCGGCGGTTCGCCCGACCAAACTTCGGCCAAAGCCACCGATTCCTGAATCCCCGGTAATCAACCCGGCCGTTGGTACCGTGGACGTTAGAGCACACGCCCCGTCCACCGCTTGCCCTGCCAAGGACATCCTATAAGATTGCCGTGGCCCGCACATGGCGGCGGCCATATTGAGGCAACCTTGCGTCAAGGTGGATGGGGAGCGTTGCGCGCTTTGAAGGTGCTGCACATCATAACGGGGCTTGATGGCGGTGGGGCGGAGATGATGCTCCTCAAGCTTTTGGCTCAATTTCACGACGACGGTGAACCCGAGGGAGAAGTCTTATGCTTGTCTGGCGGGGGACAAGTGGAAGCACCGATCGCAGCACTCAATGTTTCGGTGACCAATCTCGGCATGTCCCCCGGCTTGGGGGCTTTCCTGAAGTACCCCCGCCTGAAGGGGGCCATCGCCGCGGCCAAACCCGATATCGTTCAAACCTGGATGTATCACGCCAACCTGATGGGCGGGCTGGCCCTCGGTTGGCGCTCCAATCCCCCCTTGGTATGGGGCCTGCGCCAATCGAACCTGGACCGCTCCCGTAGTAAAAAGCGCACCATCCTGGTGGCCCATGCGGGAGCCTGGTTGTCGCGCCGTGTTACCGACCGCATCGTCTGCGTGTCGGGCTCCGTGCGTGACGTTCACGTCGCCATGGGGTACGACGCGGCAAAGTCGATCGTCATTCCCAACGGTTTCGACTCCGATCAATTCTGGCCCGACCCGGCGGCCCGGGACGAGGTGCGGGCGGAATTTGGGGTGAGCGAAAACACGCCATTGGTGGGTTTGGTGGCGCGATTCGACCCCCAAAAGGATCATGGGACTTTCCTTGGCGCTGCAAGACTGGTCCGCGAAAAGCATCCCGATGCCGTTTTCGTTCTTTGCGGCGAAGGAATCGACGGCACCAACCAAGCGCTGGTCCACATGATCCGTAATGCTGGGCTTGGGGAAAATGCCCGCCTTCTCGGTCGTCGTAAAGACATCGCCCGCATTACGGCGTCACTAGACGTCGCGGTTTCATCTTCCGCCTTTGGAGAAGGGTTTTCTAACGCCTTGGGCGAGGCGCTGTCCTGCGGGATCCCGGTGGTGGCGACGGATGTGGGAGATTCCCGATCAATGGTAGGAGATGCTGGGCTTGTGGTGCCACCGGAAAATTCCCCGGCTTTGGGAGCCGCCATCGGTGAGTTGATTGCACTGGAACCGGAAGCGCGCCGACGGTTGGGCGCCTTGGGCCGCGAATGTATGTCGCGGAATTACGGAATTGCTGGAATAGCCGCGCGGTATCGGTGCCTCTACGAAGAAATTGTTGCTGACCGGGGCGCCCCCCGGTGACCGGGAGCGATTAGATGTGCGGGATCGCGGGATTGTTCGACCTCTCCCGGGGGCTTCCCGCCGGGGCGCTGGAACGGATCGCGGGGGATATGGCCCAGCCCCTCGCCCACCGCGGCCCCGACGGCCATGGGACCTGGGTGGACGAAGTTGCCGGTATCGCCTTGGGCCATCGCCGCCTGGCGGTGATCGATCTGTCCGATGCGGGGGCCCAGCCGATGACCTCGGCCGATGGCCGTTTCGTCATCGCGTATAACGGCGAAATCTACAATGCCGCAATCCTCCAAAAGGAACTGGAAGTGGCCGGCGGACGCGCTCTGCGGGGGCAATGCGACACCGAGGTGCTGCTGGAGGCCTGCGCCCGCTGGGGCGTGGAGGAAGCGGTCTCACGGTGCATCGGCATGTTCGCCTTCGCGCGGTGGGACAAGCGCGAGCGACGCCTGACCCTGGTGCGCGACCGCCTGGGCATCAAGCCACTTTACTGGGGGCGTGCCGGGCGCGCCGTGTTTTTCGCCTCCGAACTGAAGGCCATCGCCAAGGCACCGGGATTTTCCGCCACCCTTTCGCCGGACGCCCTGGCGGACTACTTTCGCCTCGGTTACGTGCCGGCCCCGCAGACCGTCTATGAGGGGATTTACAAGCTGCGGCCCGGGCGGATTCTGGAGGTCGGCCTTAACGGCGTGGCGGCCGAGCGCAGCTACTGGGATCTCCGCGCCATTGGCGCGGCGGGCAGCGCCCGGCCGGACGCCATGGGCCCAGAGGAGGCGGTCGAAACCCTGGACGCCCTTCTTCGAGACTCGGTGCGCTGCCGTCTTGGCGCCGATGTGCCACTCGGCGCATTCCTTTCGGGCGGCATCGATTCCTCGAACGTTGTGTC
>JAPUGG010000076.1 GCA_027292975.1 Alphaproteobacteria bacterium
GGTGCGTTCTTCGCCATCATCTCCGCCGCCACATTCGGCTTCAACACCGCCACCGTCCGCCGCGGCGTATTGAGCGGCAGCGTCTTTCAGGCCATTGCGATCACGGTTCCCATGGGCGTGCCGCTGTTTCTGGTGGCGGCGCTGGCGGCGGGGCAATTGGGCGCCGTCGGCCAATTCGGCTGGCCCGCGACCGGCTATTTGGCGCTCGCCGGGATCCTCCATTTCATCTGGGGCCGCTACTGGAATTACCGTGCGGTCAAGGAGATGGGCGCCAATCTGTCGGGCCCGGTGCAGCAGGTCTCCCTGCTTGTGGCGCTTACCTTCGCGGTGATCCTGCTCGATGAGAAACTGACGGTACTGCGCGTGATCGGCATCGCCCTGGTGGTTTTGGGGCCGGCGATCATGACCCGGCGCGCCCCGCCGTTGAGGGGCGGGGCCAGGGACCGGGATAGTGGAAAAACCAAGGCCTTCCGGCCCAACATGATGGCCGGTTACACGGCGGCGCTGATGGCGACCTTGGGATACGGGCTGAGCCCCATCTTGGTGCGCGCCGGCCTTGCCGAGACCGGGCTCAGCCTGGCCGGTGGGTTGATCTCCTACGTCTCGGCGACCATGGCCCTTGCGCTGATCCTGCTGCTCCCGGGCCGGGCAGCGCATATCCTCAGCGTCGACCGGGATGCCGCCAAGTGGTTCACCATCTCCGGCGTTTTCGTGTTCTTCGCCCAGATGTTCCGCTACCTCGCCCTTGCCATCGCCCCGGTGACCGTGGTCACCCCGATCCAGCGCCTGTCGCTGGTCTTCCGGGTGGGGCTCTCGACCGTGCTGAACCCCGAGCACGAGGTGTTCGACGCCCGGGTGGTGATCGGCGTCGTGGTCTCTCTTCTGGGCATGCTGGCGCTGACCTTGAGCGTCGAATTCGTTGCCCAATTCCTCGCCCTGCCGCAATGGGTCATCACCTGGCGCTGGCCATGACCTTGGGACCTCCCTGGGGCATCGACGCCGCCGCGGCGGTGCCCTTCTCCGGGTGAGGTTGACAAGGTTCCCAAACGAAAGTACGAATTCTAAGCATTAGCTTAGGAAGGCTTTTCGCGGTCGGCCCCCGGAGGCTGGCGCGCCAAGGCGCAGGCCCGCCCCGGGCTTGATGATCATCACCATGGCGGAGTGTTTCATGGCAGAATCCCATTTAGTCGCGAAGACCACGGAGATTCCCGAGGACGAGGCGAAGCGGGTCGTCATCGGCGACCAGCAGATCGCCATTTTCAATCTGGACGGCACCTTTTACGCCACCGACGACGTCTGCACCCATGCCTACGCATCGTTGTCGGAAGGCTATGTCGAGGACGGCTGCGTCGAATGCCCGCTCCATGCCGGGCTGTTCGACATCAAGACCGGCGAGGTCCGGGGCATGCCCGCGGAGGAGGACATCAAGACCTTCCCCGTCCGCGTCGAGGGCGAGGACATCTACGTCGAGATTTAAAGGTTTTCGGCGGCTTGGCCCCGGCGCCCCCGGGCCCCGCCGACAGAGGGAGACCAATTCATGAGCGAGACCATTGGCCCGGACCTGATCCCGCGCATCGACTTCGAGGATTTCGCGGCCAACCTCAAGGAGTCGCTCCGGCCCAAGGTGGAGCGACTCGGCTATTGCGGCGAAATCTGGCGGATCGGCGCCAACGTGCCGCAATCCATGTTCCAGTTCTGCGAGCTGACCGAGGCGCTCAAGGACGAAATCGAGCCTAAGCTGGTGGAACTGGTGGCGCTCACCACCGCCGGCGTCATGGGCAACACCTACGAGCGAAACCAGCACGAGGGGCTCGCCGACAAGCTCGGCTTCGGGCGCCAATGGATCGCCCAGGTCAACCAATTGCAGGCCGAGCCCGGGGGGCACATGAGCGATGGCGAATGTGCGGTGCAGAAATTCGCCATGGCCGCGATCTACCGGCGCGGCCACGACTGCCAGGACCTGTTCAAGGACGTCATCGCGGCGGTGGGGTCGGCGCAAGCGACCGGCATACTGCTGTCGGTCGGTCGCTGCCTGATGCATGCGATCTTCCGCAACACCCTCGGGCTCGAGCCGCCGGTGGCCTCGCTGTTCGAGGGCGACGAGGGCGGCGAGAACCCATGAGCGCGGCACTCCCCCGGCTCGAGTTCGAGGAGCTCACGCCTCAGCTCCAGGACGTTTTCCGCGCCCGGGTAGAGCGGCTCGGTTATCTTGGTGAGTTCTTCAAGGTGATGTCCCACGCGCCCGAAACCATGGGCGGCTTCCACACCATCACCGAAAGCCTCAAGCGGGTGCTGCCCGACAATTTCACGGAAATCGTGTCGCTGGCGCTGTCATCACGGCTTTCCAACCGCTACGAGCAGTACCAGAACGAGCGCTTGGCGCGTCGTCTCGGCTTTTCCAACGACTGGATCCGCGCGGCGCTCACCCCCGCCCACGGTGCCGAATCCGTGTTCGGCGCGGACGAAAAAGCGGTCCAGGCCTTCGCCATCGCCGTGATGGAGCGCCAGGGCCAGGGCGTTCAAAAGGAGCTCGACGCGGTGATCGGCGCCATCGGCCCGGAGCAGACCGTCGCCGTGATGTGGCTGATCGGGCGCACCGTGACCCACGCCTTGATATCCAATACCCTGGAACTGGAGCCGCCGGTGGCTTCGATCTTCGAGGAAGAGACTTAGCCGCGGGTCTGATTGGACCACCGGGCCACCAGCCCCGGGCGGGAGCAAGGCAGAGAAGGAACACCACCCCATGGCCGACATCCAAGTACCCGATACCTTCCTCTGGATCACCGAAGCCGAAATTTGCAATCTGATCGACCTTTCGGGCTCGGCGCAAGCATTGGAAAAGGGCCTGGTGGCCGAGGCCCAGGGCAAGGCCCGGAACATGACCAAGACCCAAACCGTGTGGGACGTGGGGTCGCTTAACGTCACCGGCGCCCAGTTCACCGGCGATGGCCTGGTGGGGGCCAAGGTCTGGTCCAACGCCAATCTCGGCGCCGCGCCCATCA
>JAPUGG010000077.1 GCA_027292975.1 Alphaproteobacteria bacterium
AACCCGGCCACCGTCCCGCCCGCCAGAAGGGCGAATATGATCCACACCGGGTGCAACCGGATCCTCTCTCCCACCAGCTTCGGAGTCAGGATGTTGCCTTCCAGAACCTGGCCGGCGATGAAAACCCCAGCCACAACGGCAATGGGGCCCCACTCCGCATACTGGACCAACGCCATGCCCACCGCCGCCAGGAAGCCGAGGATGGCGCCCACGAAGGGGACGAAAGATATCAATCCGGCGCTGATGCCGATCACAAGACCGAAATCCAAGCCGATCGCGGTCAGGGCAAAACCGTAGACCGCGGCGAGAATGAGACACACCACGCCCATGCCCCGCAGGAACCCGGAGATCATTTGGTCGGCCTCGTTGACCAGTTCGCGGATGGTGGCCGCATGGTCGCGGGGCAGCCAGGAATCGACTGTGCTGACGATGATCGGCCAGTCCCTGAGGATGTAGAAGGCGACGATCGGGGTGATGAAGATCAGCGAGAGCAGGTTGAAGAGGGCAAGGCCGCCGCTCCAGACCTTGCCGAGGACCTGCCCGGCCAGCTTGAGCGCGTCTCCGGCAAAGCCGCCCGCCACGCCCTTGAGCCGCTCCATGTCCTGGGGTGAAAGCTCGGTGCTGAGCCGCGATACGACGGCCGCGAGCTTGGCCTGGGCGGCCGTCAAAAGCTCCGGCATCTTGGCCGCAAAATCGATGAACTGCTTTTCCAGAACCGGCAGCAACAGCACCAAGGCCACGCCGAATATCAGGAAAAACGAGATCAACACCACCGATGTGGCCAGCGTCCGGTTGAGCCGCATGGCGCCCAGTTTTTCCACCACCGGGTCGAGAAAATAAGCGATCGCGAACCCCGCCACGAACGGCAGCAGGACGGCGCTGAACAGCTTGAGAATAAGGCCGAAGGCCACAAGGCCGCCCAGCCAGAATAGCACCTGACGCGATATCGTCATTGCCGAGAGTCCTCCATGGATGCGGCCTTTGCCGACCAGCCGACGATGTAACTGGCGCCCGATGCTAATGTGGTGAGCCCGGCAAGCCATACCAGGGCGACGATGGGCAAATCGGCCTCCACCCCGAGTCCGTGCGACCCGAGCACGAAACTTGCCAGGACAATTTGCACCACCGTATTGATTTTACTTATAAAAAGTGGCGACATTTTTAGGTTATGGGTGAGCAACTGGTAGAGCATCGCCCCGCCGATGATGAGAACATCCCGCGACACCACCAAGATCACGATCCAGTTGGGAAGATAGCCCTCGGACCCGAGCGTCACGTAGATGCTCATCAGAAGGGCCTTGTCGGCGAGGGCATCGAGATATTCGCCCACCACCGAAATGCAGGACAAACGGCGGGCGAGGAAGCCGTCGATGGCGTCCGATAGGCCGGCTACAACGAAAAGCCAGAAGGCGAGCGTCATGCGGTCGTCCAGAATCGCCCATACGACGATGGGCACCATCAATAACCGCGCAATGGAAATGGAGTTGGGAATGTTCACGGGGCCCCGCCCGATGGTGGTCTTGGCGCGTTGGTTCGACCCCCGCCCGTCTCTTCGCCACCGACCTTGACCTGGCCGGGTTCGGCGAGCCCGCCCTTCCGGGTGCGCCGAAGGATCCAGGAGACCGGGCCGCGTTCCAGAATAATGTCGTTTTGAACCAGTGCCAGAGTCAACTGTTCCTCGTCACCTATATAATTGATCCTGAGGCGCGCAAGCTTGCGGGAAAGATATACCAGATCGCTTCGCTGAATTAAGGCGACTCCGGCGAGACGACGCTTGATGGCGAGCCAATCGGCGAGCGACGTAAGCGGCACGATGACGGTCAATTCCTTGCCCACGCCGAAGCGCAGGCGGTTGTCGCGCTTCCAATCCTCTTGGATCTGACTGGCGATGACCGACACCGCCCGGCCGATGGCGTTCTCACGGCTCTCGCCCGGGCGAAGAGCGAAGGATTCAAGGTGGGTCTGCTCGGTAAGTGCCGTCCCCATCCGGCTGAGCGTGACCTGTAGGAACTGCTGGGCGGCCTGCCCCTCCTCGCCGACGGCGCCCATGCGGAACCCCGCCACGGCGACCAGAACGTCGGCGGCGGCGTAGTGTCGCGCGATCGCGGCCAGCCGATCGTCGGCGCCGCGCACCGCTTGCTCGGCACCGATCAGAACGGCGTTCCTGATGCCGCCCGCGGGGCGGACCAAGGGCACCAGTCCGTCCGACGGCGGCAAGGCCAGCCAGGCATCACGCCACGGGTTGGGTTCCCCCCACAAGGAAAAGGCGCCCGCCACCTCGAACACCGGCAGCACCAGAACCGGCCTGCTGCGGGTTTCGGCGAAACCGATATCATGGCTGCGCAGCATCGCCCTGATGCCGTCGGCCTTGAACCGCACGCGAAGGACGGCAAGGTAGCGGACCGACGACCTCTTTTCCCGGGTGACTTCAAAATCCCGGACCAATTCGGCGATGGCGCCGGCGTTGAATTCGGGCAGCTTGTTCCTGTCGGTAGCCAGCACGACGCGGTCAAACAGGCGTCCGAGCGCCGCCTTCTGGCCTTCGGCCAAGGCCCGGTCCCGCGCCGCGGCGGCGGTATCGGCGGTCGCATCCACCTCGACGTCCGCGACCGTGAACACGTCGGCGCCTCCTTGGGCCGCAACCGGCTGAGTCCCCAACAGCGCCGCGAGTAGCCCAAGGACGGCGAAAATCCCAGCCAACCGCGCGGCAAGCGCCGATGGGACAATCCAGACGGCAACACCCTTTGGATATGATTGGGTTGGATGTGATTGGGTCATTACAAACCGTCGCGAATACACTATCTTAGCCGCGGTTTAACCGCGGCTTTCAGGCTGCGCGCCTCACCCGGCGGGGAGTGCAATCAAGCCTACCCAAAAAATCTATCATGGATGAGGCAAGGAGGAACCCATTAAGCGCGCGACATATGAAGGGGCGGGGGTCGACATCAAGGCCGGAAACGCGCTGGTCAGGCGCATCGCTCCTCTGGCCAAGGCGACTTCGCGCAGCGGCGTCATGGCCGGCCTCGGCGGTTTCGGCGGCTTGTTCGACATCAAGGCCGCCGGATTCAAGGATCCGGTTCTGGTCGCCGCCACCGACGGGGTCGGCACCAAGCTGCGGATCGCCATCGAAATGGGACGGCTGGGGACGGTCGGCATCGACCTGGTCGCCATGTGCGTCAACGACCTGGTGGTGCAGGGCGCCGAGCCTCTCTTCTTCCTCGATTATTTCGCCACCGGGGCGCTCGATGTGGAGCGCGCCGGCCAGGTGATCGCCGGCGTGGCGGAGGGCTGCACCCAGGCGGGCTGCGCGCTTATCGGCGGGGAAACCGCGGAAATGCCGGGCATTTACCGAGGGGACGACTTCGACCTCGCCGGCTTCGCCGTCGGCGCGGTCGAGCGCGAGGCCCTCCTCACCGGGACAGACACCCGCGCAGGCGACGTCGTTCTTGGCATCGGGGCATCGGGCCTGCATGCCAACGGCTTTTCCCTGGTGCGCCAGATTGTCGACGATTTGGGGCTTTCCTGGGACGCGCCCGCACCGTTCTCCGCCCACGAGGCCCTCGGGCAGTGCCTCCTGACGCCGACGCGGATCTACGTCAAGTCCTGCCTGGCGGCCATCGCGGCGGGCGGCGTCAAGGGGCTGGCGCATATCACCGGCGGCGGCTTGACCGAGAACATTCCAAGGGTGCTTGCCCCCGGCCTGCGGGCGGCGCTTGATGCCGGGGCCTGGCCTCTGCCGCCCGCCATTCAATGGCTCGCCAGGGAAGGCGGGCTGGAAGGGACCGAACTCGCCCGCACCTTCAATTGCGGAATCGGCATGGTGGCCATCGTCGAACCAGGGTCGGCCAACGCGGTCCAACAGAGCCTCAATGAGGCGGGTGAAACGGTCCATAGAATCGGCGTCATCGAACCCGCGCCGGGGGATTCCCGGGACACCGTCATAGCGGCCATGGACACGGCATGGCGCGACTGAAGGCAGGGGTCCTGATCTCCGGCTCGGGGACCAACCTCCAGGCGCTTCTGGATGCCGCGGGGGTGCCAAATTATCCGGCCGAGATCGTGCTCGTCGTCTCCAACAGCGGCGACGCCCCTGGCCTCGAACGCGCCCGCACCGCCGGGGTCCCCACCCGGGTCATCGACCATAGGGATTTTTCGGACCGCGCCGCCTTCGATGGGGCGTTGGGCTCGGCCCTGAGGGATGCGGGGTGCGAACTTGTCTGCCTGGCCGGTTTCATGCGGCTGCTCACCGCCGGTTTCGTCGAGAGCTGGCGCGACCGCCTGATCAATATTCATCCCTCCCTGCTGCCGTCCTTCAAGGGGCTCGATGCCCAGGCACAGGCGCTTGCCGCCGGGGTGCGTATCGCCGGATGCACCGTCCATTTCGTGCGCCCCGAGATGGATTCAGGACCGATCATCGTCCAAGGCGCGGCCCCCGTGCTGGAAGGCGACGACGCGGCCAGCCTCGCCGCCCGCATCCTGCAAGTCGAACACCGGATTTATCCGCTGGCGCTCCGCCTCATCGGCGAAGGCCGGGTTTCGGTGGATGGCGATGTCGTCACCATCGCGGGAGGCCGGCCGGCGGCCACGGGAACGCTGATATGGCCCGCGGAAAATGCTCTAGCTTGAAGATCGGAAATATTGGACCATCAAGGGGACTCAAGGAGAAGAAGCATGGCCGATAGCGACGATCTCAAAGCCCATGAAGAGTTGTGGCGCAATTTCGTGAAGCTGCTTGCCTTCAGCGCCGCCGCGATCATGGTCTGCCTGTCCTTGTTGGCGCTTGTTCTTCTATAAGCGCACCGAGATCATCGCGGTCAAATGGTCCAGTTTGGCCGGAAAATGCTCTAACCCACGATCTCGTCATCGGAAAAGAAGAAGGCAATTTCCTCGGCGGCGGTTTCCGGACCGTCGGACCCATGGACCGAATTGGCTTCGATCGATTGGGCGAAATCCCTGCGGATGGTCCCTTCCTCGGCCTCCCGGGGATCGGTCGCCCCCATGATTTCCCGGGTCCGCGCGATGGCGTTGTCGCCTTCAAGGACCTGGACCACCACCGGACCCGATGTCATGAAGGCACACAGGCCGTCGAAGAACGGCCGCTCCTTATGGACCGCGTAGAATTGCTCCGCCTGTGCGCGGCTGAGCCGCAGCCGCTTCTGGGCGACGATTCTGAGCCCTGCCTTTTCGAAGCGGGCGCGGATATCGCCGGTCAGATTGCGTTGGGTCGCGTCGGGTTTGATGATCGAGAGGGTCCGTTCATTGGCCATCGCGTGGGGCTCCGTGAAATTTTCGCGCCGCGCTTATAGACGGATCAAAGACCGAGGGCAAGGGATGGCGCATGGATCCACGGCGCGGCCCGCGGCCGGCGGCCGATTTGCCGTTTCACGGATCCTGCTTCTGCCACCCGCCCCGCTCGCCCTGGCGCCAATAGGTGAGTTCATGGCCGGCATCCTTGTAAGCCTGCCAATGTGACCGGGCCTTCTCCAAGGCCAGCTCGTCCCGGCCATCGAACAGCTCCAGGCAGCGGTCATAATCCGCTAGCTCTCCGGATTCCGACCCGTCGGTCAGGAATAGGACGGTGGCGGCGTTGGGGTTGTCGTCGCCGGCGGTGAGCCAAACCGGCTGGTCGGGACCATTGCCGTCCTGGGCCGAGCCATGGGCCAGAAATGATCCCTGCTCATAGGTCCAGAGCGCGGCATTGAGCGCCGCCACCCGTTCCTCCGACCCGACCTTGACGACCGCCCTGAGGCCGCCCGCCAACGCCTTTTCCAACAACTTCGCCAGGACCGCCTCCAGGGTCGAGCCCTCGAGATGGTAAAATGCGATTTCAGTCACGCCAGCCACCCCCGTGCGCGGGTCAACGGCTTTCGTAATGGTCGGCGACCAGGCGGTCGAGCAGGCGCACGCCGAACCCGGTGCCGCCCGGGGCGGCGGTGTCGGAACCCTTGGTCGACCACGTCACCCCGGCGATGTCGAGGTGCGCCCAGGGCACCTTGTTGACGAATCGTTGCAGGAACTTGGCCGCGGTGATGGACCCGGCACCGCCGCCGGAAGAGATGTTTTGGACATCGGCCGCCTTGGAATCGATCATCTTATCGTAGGCGGCATCCAAGGGCAGACGCCAGAGTTTCTCGCCCACCGCCAAGCCCGCGTCGGTGAGCCGGGTGGCAAGCTCGTCATTGTTGGAAAAAAGGCCGGCATGATGGGCGCCGAGGCTGACGATGATAGCGCCCGTCAAGGTGGCGAGGTCGACCATGAACTTCGGCTTGAAACGTTTCTGGCAATACCACAGGGCATCGGCCAGCACGAGCCGGCCTTCGGCATCGGTATTGAGCACTTCTATGGTCTGGCCGGAATAGGATTTGACGATGTCGCCGGGCCGCTGGGCGGTGCCTGACGGCATATTCTCCACCAGCCCCACCATGCCGACGGCATTGACCCTGGCCGATCGACCCGCCAGCGCCCGCATCAGCCCGATGACGACGCCGGCACCGCCCATGTCCCATTTCATATCTTCCATGCCGCGCGAGGGTTTGATCGATATCCCACCGGAATCGAAGGTCACACCCTTGCCGACGAAGGCTATGGGCTGGGCCCCTTTGCCCCGCCGCGGCCCCCCATTCCAGCGCATCACCACCAACCGCGCCGGATGGGCGCTGCCCTGGGCGACCCCCAAAAGGGCGCCGAAACCGAGCGCCTTCATCTTCTTTTCATCCAGCACCTCGACCCGGACACCGAGGCGCGAGAGCTTGCGCGCCTCCCGCGCCAGGGTCTCTGGGTAGAGCACGTTGGCCGGCTCGGACACCAGTTCACGGGTAAAGAAAACGCCATCGGCCACCGCGTCGAGCCCGGCAAAGAGCCGCCGGGCCGGGGCCGTTTCGGCCACGCAAACATCGATGCGGGCAAGCTTGGGCTTGTCTTCCTTCTTTTCCTTGGTCCGGTATTTGTCGAACCGGTAGGACCGGAGCCGCGCCCCAAGGGCGAAATGGGCGGCCAGCTCGGGGGCGCCCAGCTTGCAGCGCCGCGGCGCCTCCACCAGAGCAACGGCGCGGGAATCGTCGCTTTTCCCCAGTTCTGCATAGGCGACCCCGCCGGCCTGCTCGGCGATGAGATCGGTAACCTCGCCGGCCTTGCCCAGCCCCACCACCACCACGCGGCTGAAATCCTTCCGCCCCGGCGCCAGGACGACGAGGCTTTGCCCCTTGCGGCCCTTGAACCGCGACGCGGCCAAGGCACGGGCGACGGAGCCACCCACGGACTTGTCGAAGGCCCGGCCCAGGGCCGTCAGTTTGGGCGCGGACTTGTCCTCGCTCGCCAATAGAATAACCGCCCCTTTTGCGGGCAGCGCGGGTTGGGAAAACGCAATCCTCATGCGTCACTCTCCTTGGACCAATGGTTGACGGCTTGACGCCGGGTCCCGGAGTCTACCGATCTGGGCGAGAAAAATCTAACCTTAGGCTAAAATCTTCCCGGGAAAATGGTTCAATTTGGCCGGAAAATGCTCTAGCGCTATAATGCCGCCGATGAACTGTATGTTCCGCTATATGTTGCGCCAGCTCCTGTGGCCGCTTTTTTTCGCGGTGTTGGTCGTGTCGGGGATTATCTGGATGTCCCAGTCGCTCCGGTTCGTCGATTTGGTCCTCAACCGGGGCCTGCCGGCCTACAACATGTTCTACCTCGCCTTCCTGGTCCTCCCCATGTTCACCTCGGTGTTCCTACCGATCATCCTTTTCGGCGTCGTGGTGTTCGCCTACACCAAGATGCACCAGGACAGCGAGCTTGTGGTCTGGCGGGGCTGCGGCAAGGGCCCCATGTCCTTGGCGGCCCCCGCGCTGGCGGCGGCCACCCTGGTAATGGCGCTGTGTTATGCGGTGAACCTCTATTACATGCCCGCCGCCTATCGTGAGTTCAAAGACCTGCAGGCGTCGATCCGCGAAAACTATTCGGACATTTTTCTCCGGGAAGGCACCTTCAACGAAGTCGGCTCAACCCTGACCATCTACGTGCGCGAAAGGGCCCCCAATGGCGAGCTCCTGGGCCTTCTGGTCCACGACCGCCGCAAGGGCGGCAACCCGGTGACGATGATGGCCGAACGCGGCGCCTTGGTCCGCACGGAATTCGGACCAAGGGTGGTCATGGTCAAGGGGAACAGGCAAACCATCAAGAAAAACGAGGACAAGCTTTCGATCCTATTTTTCGATCGCTATACGCTGGATCTGGGCACCTTCAGCGCGCGTTCCGGGGAACGTTGGCGCCAGCCCCGGGAACGCTATCTTCACCAATTGTTTTCGATTAAGACAACAGGCCGTTATGGGGCTTCTGACTGGCAAAAGCGGCGCCAATTCTACGCCGAAGGTCACCAACGGATTGCCACCCCCCTGCTGGCCATGGCGTTTGCCCTGATGGCGCTGGCGGCGTTGCTCACAGGCGACTTTAACCGCCGCGGGCTAGCATTGCGCATCACCGTGGTCACCGGCGCCATGTTGATCGTGCAATCCCTCAGCATCATGCTATATCACTTGGCGGGGAATACCATGGTCGCGGTGCCATTCATGTACCTGTTGCCGGTGGCGGGCATCGGCGTCAGCCTGTGGCTGTTGACCAGGCGCAGGCGTCGCCACGGATCGTCGTCACTGGATCGCGGCGGAGCCGATCCGACGAGGGCCAATCCATGACCTCCGAAGCGCGTCTCTCCCTCACCCTTTCGCGCTATATCGCCAAACGGTATTTCGGCGGTTTCCTGCTGGTCCTGGCCTCACTGGGGGGCATTGTCTTTCTCGTGGAAGTCCTGGAACTCATGCGCAAGGCCAGTTCCCGACCCGATGTCACCTTCCAATTGGTCATGCAAATGGCCGTCCTCAAGTTTCCCCACACTGTGCAAAAGCTGATCCCCTTCGCCGCTCTACTCGGGGGGATGTTCACATTTTGGCGTCTCAGCCGCAGCAGCGAACTGGTCGTGGCGCGGGCATCTGGGGTCTCCGTGTGGCAATTTCTGGCCCCCGCGGTGGTGGTCGCGGTCTCGATCGGCGTGTTTTTCGTCGCCGCCGTCAACCCCCTGGGGTCGACCATGCTGCTTCGCTTCGAACTGATGGCGGGCGATTACTTCGAGGGACGATCGTCGCAATTGGCGATTTCCCACTCGGGCATGTGGCTGCGCCAAGCCGACGAGCGAACCCAATCGGTCATCCATGCCGTGCGGATGACCTCCGAAGACATGACCCTTAGGGAAGTGACCGTTTACCTGTTCGACGACAAAAACCGGTTCTCCCGTCGCCTCGATGCCAGGGACGCCCATCTCGGCGACGGCACGTGGGAATTAAACAACGTGCTGGTGACGATGCCGGGAAAACCTTCGAGGCGGCAGGCCACCTATAGCCTTCCCACCAATTGGACCGCGGCCAAAATAATGAACAGCTTTTCCCCACCGGAAACGCTGTCGTTTTGGCACCTGCCTGGGTTCATCGACCTTCTCGACAAGGCCGGGTTCACCGCCACGCGCCATCGGGTCTATTGGTATTCCTTGTTGGCAATACCGATTATGCTCGGGGCCATGGTGCTTATTGCGGCGAGTTTTTCCTTGCGCCTGGCACGGCGCGGCGGCGTCGCCATCCTGATCGGGAGCGGCGTTTTCTTCAGCTTCTTTATTCTGTTCCTGTCCAATGTGGTGCAGGCACTGGGCCTTGCGGACAACATTCCGGCCCTGCTTGCGGCTTGGACCCCGGCGGCGGTGACCTTGTTGATCGGATTGTCCATACTCCTCTATATAGAGGAAGGGTAAGCGATGGAGCCGCCGCGGTTAACGGTGAGGGTCCCCGTTTTCATGGGCCGGCTGACGCTGGCGGCGATCGCCGCCGTCGGTATCGCCTCGGCGTCACCGGTGGCGGCCCAAGGCACGAAGGCCGACGGAGTGAAGCCGGGCGCGGCGACGGGCAAGATCCTTCCCTACGTCATCCTGCGCGCCGATGAGGTGACCTTCGACGAAAACACCGGCGTCGCGACCGCAACAGGCAACGTCGAAATCGCGCAAGGATCACGCTTGCTGCGCGCCGACAAGGTCACCTATTGGAAGAAAACCGACACCTTCACCGCGACCGGAAATATCGCCATCGTGGAGCCCAATGGCGACGTCATATTCGGCGACCAAGGGGAGTTTACGAATCAGTTCAAAGACGGCTTCATCAAGGGTTTCCGGATGCTGTTCAAGGACAACTCGCGCCTTGTGGCTACCGGCGGACGGCGGGTGGGCGGCGTCGTCACCACCCTTGCCAATGGGGTTTTTTCGCCCTGCGATCTCTGCAACCACGACCCCAACCACGCGCCTTTATGGCGGATCAAGGCGGTCCGGGTCATCCATGACAACGTCCGCAAGGAAATCGAATACAAGGATGCGGTTCTTGAGATGTTCGGAGTTCCCGTTGCGTATCTTCCCTACATGTCTCATGCGGGGCCGTCGGTCAAACGCCGCTCGGGGCTGCTGATTCCGTCTTATGGTTCCGACAGCGACTTGGGATTTACGGTGGAAATACCCTATTTCTGGGCCATCGACCCGTCTGAAGACCTCACCCTCACCCCCGTCGTCTACAGCGATGAAGCGCCGATGCTGGAGGCTATCTACCGCCGGCGATTGGCGCACGGAGAAGTCGAGGCCGAAGGCAGCATCACCCGGCCCGACCGCGCCGACGGCGGCAGCGGCACGGAGAACCGCGGTCACCTCTTGGTCAAGGGGAAACACGATATCGATCCCGTCTGGCGCGCAAAGTACCAGTTGCAGTATTCCAGCGACGATACCTACCTCCGCCGCTACGGCTTCGACGAGCCGGATAACCAGACCCTGACCACCAGCCTCAATCTGGAGGGATTTAAGGGGCACAACTATGCCCAGCTGTCGGGTTACCATTTTCAGGGTCTTCGCGTGGACGATGACCCCGGCGAAATCCCCCTTGTCGTTCCCTTCGCGGAAGTTCACTACGTCTCGAAACCGGGTCCCGGGGGCTCCTACTTGACGGCCGATAGCAGCCTTTTGGCCCTGCACCGGAACGAAGGGACCGATAGCCGCCGTATTTCTTTGAAGGGCGGCTGGCATCTACCCTATACGGCGCGAAACGGCGAGGTTTACGAGCTTTCCGCCAGTCTGCAAGGCGACCTTTATTCGGTCAGCGACGTCATCACAGGGAGCAAAAGCGAGAGTGGATTGACCGGGCGGCTCTTCCCCCAGCTTGTCGCCAAGTGGCGCTACCCCTTCGTCCGCAGGGAGAAAAAAGGCAGCCAGTTGATCGAGCCCATAGCCGCCCTGGTTCTTGCACCCAATGGCGGCAATCCATCGAAAATTCCCAACGAAGACAGTCAAGACGTGGAATTCGACGATACCAACCTGTTTTCTCCCAGCCGCTTTACGGGCGTGGACAGGGTCGACGGTGGGCAGAGGTTCATCTATGGGGTTAATTGGGGGTTATACGGCGACCAGGGCGGCGCCATCGAGGCCTTCCTCGGTCAGAGCTATCGCCTTCGATCCAAATCCGAGTTTCCCAAGGGATCCGGCCTGCAGGACCAGGCATCGGACTTGGTTGGCCGGATCAGGGTTTCGCCCGGCAAGTACCTGGACCTGCTCTACAGGTTCAGGTTCGACCACAAGGACCTCAAGGCCAAGCGCAGTGAAGTCAGGGTGTCCGCGGGGCCGAGCTGGTTGCGCGGCGACGTCAATTACTTTTTCGTCGCTGATACAACGGTCAGCGGCGAATTCGGAGACCGTGAAGAAATCACGTTTGGCCTCACCGCCAGGCTCAGCAGGTACTGGTCGATGACCGCCAACATCCGGGAAGACCTGACCGATGGCGACGACACCAATCCCGACGATGACGGCGGCACCATTTCCCAAAATATCGGCTTCAAATACCAGGACGAATGTCTCATATTCAATATCAAATTCGAACGCTCTTTCACGGAAGATCGTGACTTAAAACCGAAAGACACATTGTTTTTCCAATTGATTTTCAAGCATCTTGGCGGGTTCAAGGGCACCGGTTGAATCACCGGCCGGGACACTTGTATCTTGGCCCGGCGGGCGCTTCGGCCCACCCGCCATCGGGGAATTTGGATGACTGTCATGGTGTATGGATCAAAGGGTTCACTCAGAAAACAGAACCCGCCGCGCCTGGCAAATGCTCTAGCCCTGGCGCTAGCCATATCGCTTTCGGCCGGTTTCGCCGGCACCGTCCCGGCGCAAAACAAGCCGCCGACGCAGATGCTCGGTATTCTTGCCGTCGTCAACGACGAACCCATTTCCGACTTCGACCTCGATCAACGGCTTAACTTCATCATTCGACTATCGAGCCTTAAGGACAATGAAAAGACCCGGCGCACACTGGCACCCCGTGTCCTGCGGACCCTGGTGAACGAGACCCTCAGACTGCAGGAAGCAAAAAACCAAAACGTAACGGTGACGCAAAAGGAAATTCGGCGCGCCCTCGCCCAGGAGACGACGCGGTACCGCTTGCCGCCGGGACAGATTGAGCCGTTCCTCAAGTCCCGCGGCGTTTCAATGTCGACGCTTATTCGTCAGATCAAGGCGGCAATCGGCTGGTCTAAGTTGATCCGTCGTAAATTCCTGAGAACTGTCGTCGTCAGCGAAGAGGAGATCGACAAGGCGCTTGCGCGGTTCAAGGAATCACTGAACAAACCTCGTCACCTGGCGGCGGAAATTTTTCTCCCCGTGGAAAGCTCCAATGACGAGGCCAAAATCCGCCAGGATGCCGATAAAATTATCGGAGAATTGAACCGCGGCGCCAGCTTTCGGCTCCTGGCCCGTCAATTTTCTCAAAGCACGTCGGCACGACACGGCGGGGACATTGGCTGGGTTCAGCCGGGCCAGCTCACTCCGGAAGTGGAAGCCGTGCTGTCCAGGCTCCCACCGGGAACGGTCTCAAAACCGATCCGCACGGCCACCGGCTACCATATCGTTTTCCTACGCGAACGCCGGGCGGCAGTGGCAATGGTATCGCAGGACGCCACCGTCGTCATACGCCAGATCATCCTGCCGGTTGCCGCCGGTGCCGCGCGAGCGGAATGGGAAAGCCAAAGCAGCCTCGCCAAGACGATCAAGGACACGGCGAACGGGTGTGCCGATTTCGGCACTATATCCAGGGAATTGGGTTCGCAACTATCGGGCAATATCGGTCGGGTGAAGGTGAAGGAGCTGCCGGCGCAGATTCGCAACCTTGTTTCCACGATTCCCGTGGGAGTCGCATCGAATCCCGAACGCGTCGCCCAAGGGCTCAGGATAATCATGGTGTGCGACCGAACCGCGAAGGCAAGCAAGTTACCCGACCGCAACCGCATCCGCCGAACGCTGCAGGCCCGGCACCTTGATACGCGCGCAAGGCGGCACCTCCGCGCCCTGCGGCAATCGGCCTTCATCGAATACCGAGCGCTGCGGTGAATCCTGGCCCCCCGCCCCTTGCCCTCACCATGGGTGAACCTGCCGGCGTCGGCGGCGAAATCACCCTGAAGGCGTGGCGCGCGGAGAAAGCCTCCGGAAACGCTTTTTACGTCATCGACGATCCCGAGCGCCTGTCGGCGGTGGCCGAGGCCCTTGGGCTGGACATACCCGTTTCGCCCATAACCGAGGCGGAAGAGGCCCCGGCCTTGTTCCCCCGGGCCCTTCCGGTTCTTCCCCAACCGTTGACCCGGCCGGTCCAACCCGGCCGGCCCGATGCCGCCAATGCCGGGGCCGTCTTGGATTCTATCCGCCTGGCTGTCGCCGCGGCGATGGCGGGCGAAGCGGCGGCGGTGGTGACCAACCCCATTCATAAGAAAGTCCTCGCCGATGCCGGGTTTCGCCATCCCGGCCACACCGAGTTTCTGGGCGAGCTTACCGGTGCAGAAAATCCCGTCATGATGCTAGCCTGTCCCGACCTGCGGGTGGTGCCGGTCACGGTCCACGCCCCACTGGCGACGGCGATCGGCCGGCTCACGACCGGAACCATCGTCACCGCAGCCCGGATCACCGCCGAGGCTTTGCACAGGGATTTCGGCATCGCGTCGCCGCGGCTGGCCGTCGCCGGCCTGAACCCCCACGCCGGCGAGCAAGGCATGCTGGGCAGCGAGGAGCGGGAGATCATCGTGCCGGCGGTCGAACGGCTGCGCCGGGACGGGCTCGCGGTCACCGGTCCGGCGCCCGCCGACAGCTTGTTTCACGCCCGCGCGCGGTTGGAATATGACGCGGTGATCTGCATGTATCACGACCAGGCGCTGATCCCGCTCAAGACGTTGGATTTGGATAACGGCGTCGATATCACACTCGGCCTACCCGTGGTCCGCACCTCTCCCGATCACGGCACGGCATTGGGAATCGCGGGCCGGGGCGTCGCCCGCGAATCGAGTCTGCTGGCCGCCCTCCATCTCGCCCGCTCCATGGCCGAGCACCGCACCAAGGCAGGTGGCGGGGCACCGGAAAGGCCGGCCTTTGCCCGCAACTGACGCCGCCATATCGGACCTGCCACCGTTGCGGGAAGTGATCGCGGCCCATGGGCTGGGCGCGCGAAAGTCCCTCGGCCAGCATTTTCTGCTCGACCTCAACCTGACAGGACGGATCGCCAAGGCCGCAGGCGCGGTCAAAGGCGCGACGGTCATCGAGATAGGCCCGGGGCCGGGCGGCCTAACCCGCGCAATCCTGAGCGCCGGCGCGCGATGCGTTATTGCCGTAGAAAAGGATACCCGCTGCCGGGACGCCTTGGCGTCACTGGTCGATGCGGCCGCAGGCCGGCTCAGCTTGATCGACGCCGACGCCATGGAGGTGAACGAGGCCGAACTGGTGCGCTCCCTGGGCGAGGCACCGCGGAACCTCCGAATCATCAGCAATCTCCCCTACAATATCTCGACGGCACTGATCATCAAATGGCTGCGCCAGATCGCCGGCCGCCCCGACCTCTATCACAGCCTCGTCCTGACCGTTCAGAAGGAAGTGGGCGACCGCCTCTCAGCCTCACCCCGCACCAAGGCTTACGGCCGCATCTCCGTCATGTGCCAATGGCTGACCGAGACCGCCTCGTGCTTCGATATCGCCGCGCGCGCCTTCACACCGCCCCCCAAGGTTACCTCCTCGGTGGTGCGCCTGGTCCCGCGGCCGATGCCGCTGGCCCCCGCTGACTGGGAAGCCATGGAGACCACCGCCCGCGCCGCCTTCGGTCAGCGCCGCAAGATGCTGCGGTCCAGCCTGCGGGGCATTGCCGGCCCGGGCGGCGTCTCAACCCTGCTGGCGGCATCGGGAATCGCCCCCGACATGCGCGCCGAAGAGGTCGATGTGACGGGATTTTGCACCCTAGCCCGGGCCTATGCGGAGATTTCAGACGCCGACCGGTAGCGAGGCCCGCAGGTCTATTGGCCTTCGCGCAACGCTTTCACGATTTCGCCCAGTCCCGTCAAACGGTCCCGCTTGAGGCGTTCCGCCGCCAAAATCGACGTGACCTGGGCGATGGAATCCTCGAGTTCGGAATTGACGATGATGTAGGTGTATTCGGGATAATGGCTGATTTCGTCGGCCGCTTTGGACATGCGCGCGGCCACCACCTCGGGCGGGTCCTGGGCGCGGGTATTGAGCCGGCGCTCCAGTTCCGCCGTCGAGGGCGGCAGGATGAACACCGTCGCCACGTCACGGGCGGCATTTTCGACGAGTTGCTGGGTGCCCTGCCAATCGATATCGAAAAGAACGTCGCGGCCCGCCGCCAGCGATCGTTCGACGGGTTCGCGGGGGGTCCCGTAGTAATGTTCGAAGACCTTGGCGTATTCGAAGAATTCCTGGCGATTGACCATGAGATTGAAGGCGGTGGGGTCCACGAAGTGATAGTCGATTCCTTCCACTTCGCCGGGGCGCTTGGGCCGCGTCGTCACCGAGACCGACATGGTGAGGTTGTCATCCCGTTCGAGCAGGAGCCGGGAGATCGTCGTCTTTCCCGCGCCCGAGGGCGAGGAGAGGACCAACATCACCCCGCGCCGCCCTATTCCGCCGTTACTCATAAACCAACCTGCCTTCGCTTCAACGTCGCCGGGTGCGCTATTCTATGTTCTGAACCTGTTCGCGAAATTGTTCAATGACTGCTTTGAGATCAAGCCCGGTACGTGTCAGGTCAAGGTCCTGGGCCTTGGAGCACAGCGTGTTGGCCTCGCGATTGAGCTCCTGGGAGAGAAAATCGAGACGCCGTCCAACGACCCCGCCACCGGCAATCAATTCCCGCGCCTGGGCCGCATGGGCGTCGAGACGGTCGATCTCTTCCCGGACGTCGGCCTTGGCGACCATGACGGCTATTTCCTGTGCAAGACGATCTTCGGGCAATGCATGGTCGGGGGGCAGAAGTTCCTCCAACTGGCCCTTGATGCGGGCGCGGATGGCATCGGGCTGGGCCGCGGCAAGCTCACGGGCGCGGCTGGCCAGGCCTTCGATTTCTTCGAGAAATCCGATCAGGACCTTGATCAGGCGCTTGCCTTCGTCGCGCCGGGCCCCGGCGACCTTTTCAAGGGCCGCGCCGAGGCTGGCGGCCATGGCATCCTCCCGGGCGCTGCGGAAATCATCGTCGGCCCCGGGCTCCTCGGGTTCCAGCACCCCGCGCAGGCGTAACAATCCGTCGGCCCGGGGCGGGGCGCCGCCGGTCCGCGCGCGCACCTCCTCGGCTATCTCTATCACCCGGTCGAGCAAGGCTTGGTTGAGCCGGTATCCCGCGAGACCCGGCGTCTCGGTCAGGTTGAGACTGATATTGAAGCTGCCGCGCTTGAAGCGCTTGCCGACGCTGTCGCGCACCGCGATCTCGAAGCTTTCCATCCCCGAGGGCAACCGCACCCGGACATCGAGGCCGCGGTTGTTGACGCTGCGCAACTCCCAGCGCCAAGAGAAAGCTTCGAATTCACCCTCTTCGCGGGCAAAGCCGGTCATGCTTTCAATCGACATGGTCCCGCGATTCTTACCCATATTGTGGCGGAGAAAACTTGCAACCACTATATCCTGTGGGGATAGGCGCAACAAGAAAGGAAATACGCGGGGTGTGTCGCCCGCCCATGGGAAATGTCGCGCCGATTCCCCCGGGGACGCTGCGGGAAGGTGATCGGATCGGATGCTGCCATTTGACCGGATAGTGCTCTAGGGTCTGCCGATGGACGGCAATGGGCCAAGAAAAATCCTGATCACCGGAGGATCGTCAGGCATCGGCGCCGCGTTGGCGCGCGCCTATGCGGCCGACGGGGTGACCCTTTATCTCGGCGGGCGCGACCTAGAGCGGCTTGAAGCCGTCGCCGCCGATTGCCGCAACCGCGGCGCAGCGGTATTCGTGCGATGCCAGGACGTGACCGATCGCGTGGGCATGGCCGATTGGATCGCCAAGGCCGGGGCCCTGGACCTGGTCATCGCCAATGCCGGCATATCGGGGGGTACGGGGTGCATCACGGGCGGCGAGGACACCGTGCCCGGCGAGGACCCGGCCCAGGTGCGCGATATCATGGCGGTCAATATCGAAGGCGTGGTCAACACGGTGTTCCCGGCCCTGGATGGGATGCTGGACGGGGCCGCCCCCGCAAGCGGTGTCCGAGGCCAGATCGCCATCATGAGTTCCCTGGCGGGTTTCCGGGGGCTCCCCGGTGCACCTGCCTATGGCGCGAGCAAGGCGGCGGTGCGCTCTTGGGGCGAAGGGCTTCGCGGCCTCTTGGCCGGGCAGGGCGTCAAGGTTTCTGTGATCTGCCCCGGATTCGTCGAGAGCCCGATGACCGCGGCCAACCCGTATCACATGCCCTTCCTGACGGCAAGCGACCGCGCGGCGGAAATCATCAAGAAAGGTCTCGCACGGGACCGCGCCCGCATCGCCTTTCCCTGGCCCCTTGCCGCCTTGGTATGGCTGTTGGCGGCGCTGCCGCCCTCGTGGTTGGACCCTGTGGTCCGCCGCTTTCCCAAAAAACCGGCGGCACGGCGCTAGAGCACTAGGGAGCCGCCGGCGCGCGGCGGTTGCGGAGGAATCGGCGCCAGCGCCGGACGTTGCGATTGTGTTCCTCCAGGGTTCGCGCGAAGACGTGCCCGCCCTTTCCGTCGGCGACAAAATAGAGCGCCCTGGTCGGGGCCGGATGCAATACCGCGGCAATCGCCGCCCGGCCGGGATTGGCTATGGGGTGCGGCGGGAGCCCCTTGTTGAGGTAAGTATTATAGGCCCCGGGGGTGGCCAGGTCCGCACGGGTTAGGGGGCGGAGGAGGACCCGGTCGGGCGCGGCCTCCTTCAACGCCACGCCATAGGCGACCGTGGGATCCGATTGCAACGCCATGCCCCGCTTGATGCGGTTCAAAAAGACCGCCGCGATGATCGGCCGTTCCTCACCGCGCGCGGTTTCCCGTTCGACCATGGAGGCCAGGATGACCGCTTCGCGGGGAGAGCGGAGCGCCAGCCCCTTCGACCGCATGGGCCATGATCGCGATGTTTCCTCGGTCATCGCCTTTTCCATGCGGGTGATGAGTTGCGCCCGCTGGTCGCCGAAAGCATAGTGATAGGTATCGGGCATCAGCGTTCCTTCCCCCGGGGTTCCTTTGAGCCCGCCGCGAAGACCGTAGGCCCCTTGCAACAGCCTGAGGACCCGTGCCGTGGTTGCCCCCTCCGGAATGGTCAGTTTACGAACCACCGTCCGGCCGGCGATCAGCACCTCCATCACGCCGCGGGGGGAGATGGCGCCGGGGAAATCGTATTCACCGGCACGCAACCGTCCCTGGTTGCCGGTAGCGCGCACCCCGATCATGAAAAGAAGGCTCGACGAAAGGACGCCATGCCGCTCGAGGAGCCTGCCGATAGGGGCGACGCCTTTTCCCTTGGGCACCACCACCCTGGCCGGACCACCGAGCGGCCCCAGCCGGTCGAAGGCGTTCTGAAGGGCCGCCAACCCCACCGAACCAAGGGCCGCCGCGACCAGCACGGCAAACCCCAGACGGCGCAACCACGGCCTCACGGCGGTCTCAGGAAAAATGGCTGAAAATCAAGGAGGCGTTGGTCCCGCCGAAGCCAAAGGAATTCGAGAGCACGTTCTTGAGCCTTCGCTCCTTGGCGTCGAGAGGCACCAGATCGATGTCACAACCCTCTGAGGGGTTTTCAAGGTTCAGCGTCGGCGGGATCACCCCGTTATTAAGGGCGAGGATGGAAAAGGCCGCCTCGACGGCGCCCGCCGCCCCCAAAAGGTGGCCAATGGCCGATTTCGTCGACGACATGGACAATTTATAGGCGTGATCGCCGAACAACCGCTTGACCGCCTTCACTTCGACCTCGTCTCCAAGCTGGGTAGACGTGCCATGGGCATTGATGTAGTCGATGTCCTCCACATCAAGCTCGGCGCGCTTGATTGCCGCCTCCATGGCCCGATACCCGCCATTGCCGTCCTGTGCCGGCGCGGTGATGTGGTGGGCGTCGCCGGAAAGGCCGTAACCGGTGACCTCGGCATAGATGGTGGCGTTTCGTTTTTTCGCGTGCGCCAGCTCTTCCAACACCACGACGCCCGCCCCCTCACCCATGACGAACCCATCACGCTCCTTGTCCCAGGGGCGCGATGCCTTTTTCGGGGTGTCGTTGAAGTGGGTGGAAAGCGCCCGGGCCGCGGCAAAGCCGGCGATCCCAAGCCTGCAAACCGCAGCCTCCGTCCCCCCCGCCACCATCACATCGGCATCATCAATGGCGATGAACCGGGCCGCGTCGCCGATGGCATGGGCGCCGGTGGCGCATGCCGTCACCACCGAATGATTGGGGCCGCGGAACCCGTATTTGATGGAGACATGACCCGATACCAGGTTGATCAAGGCGGAGGGGATGAAGAACGGGCTGACCCTGCGCGCACCCCTCTCCTGCAGGGTGATCGATGTCTCGGCGATGGCCTGGAGTCCGCCGATGCCCGATCCGATGATGACACCGGTGCGGTTCTGGTCCTCCTCGGCCTCGGGCATCCAACCGGAATCCTCCACCGCCTGAATGGCGGCGACCAGCCCATAGACGATGAACGGGTCCATCTTGCGCTGGTCTTTGGGCTCGATCCAGTCATCGACGTTGAATTCGCCGTTGCCGCCTTGGCCCACGGGGATTTCACCGGCAACCTGGCACGCCAAATCGGAAACATCGAACCCTTGGACCGCGCCGATCCCGGATTCACCGCTGATCAACCGCTCCCACGTGACATCGACCCCGGAGCCCAACGGGGTAAGCAGGCCCAGGCCGGTTACGACGACACGTCTCATGGGGTTTTATGCTTTTGGCAAACCGTTCGGAGCGGCATCAAGGGCATGCCCCTAACCGGCGAGTCACGAATTGGATTCGATATAGCTGATGGCGTCTTTCACCGTAAGTATCTTTTCGGCTGCGTCATCGGGTATCTCGCATCCGAATTCCTCTTCGAAGGCCATGACGAGTTCGACGGTATCAAGGCTGTCGGCGCCAAGATCGTCGATAAAGCTTGCATTTTCCGTGACCTTTGAATCATCAACACCAAGGTGTTCGACGACAATTTTGGTCACGCGTTCGGCAACATCGCTCATTTCTTCATCTTTCCTCGGATTATGGTCCCGGGGGAGAGGCTCTCCCTCAGACAGGTTTCACAGGGTCTGTTCGCCGCCCCACCCTTCGACGTTTGCGCCGCTCGCCTCTGACGCGGAAGCGCTGAGAAACACGCCGCTTGGTAACACAATTTTTTAGCCTTGGCCACCCTTCCCGGGGGTCCGGCGCGCCGCTCAAATCATCATCATGCCGCCATTGACGTGAAGGGTTTGACCGGTGACGTAAGCCGCCTCTCCGCTCGCCAAATAGACCGCGGCGGCGGCGATTTCAGAGGGTTCGCCGAACCGGCCGCCGGGAATAGTCGCGAGCAATCGCTCGCGCTGCGCCGCGTCGAGGACATCGGTCATGGCGGTGACGATGAACCCCGGTGCGATGCAATTGACCGTGACGCCGCGCCTTGCGACCTCGGCGGCGAGCGATTTGGTAAGCCCCGTGAGCCCCGCCTTGGACGCTGCATAATTGACCTGGCCGGGGTTGCCCATGGCGGCCACCACAGAGGTGATGGAAATAATGCGGCCCCAACGTGCCTTTATCATGCCCCGGATGACCGCCCGGCTGAGACGAAAGGCGGCCGTCAAATTGACGTCGATGACCGTCTGCCAATCCTCGTCCTTCATGCGCATGGTCAACCCGTCCCGGGCGAGGCCGGCGTTGTTGACCAGGACATCGATACCGCCAAGGGCTTCCTCGGCACCGGTAACAAGGCGTTCGGCGCCTCCTGCGGCGGCAAGGTCGGCCGGCACCAGATGGGCGCCGCTGCCGAGGTCGGCGGCCAGGCTTTCCAAGGCGTCGATTCGCGTGCCGGAGACCACCACCTCTGCGCCCGCCCCGTGAAAGGCGCGCGCGATGGCGCCGCCGATTCCTCCGCTGGCGCCGGTTACGAGCGCTTTCCTGCCGTCAAGACTGAACATGTTTTTCTTCCCCGGCCATCGGTCTAGAGAAAGGCGTCGATCTCTTTGGGACCCGACAGGGACAAGGCGTCCAACTCCTTGTCGATCCGGCGAGCAAGCCCACTCAAGACCTTGCCGGCGCCCACTTCCACTAATCTTTCCACACCCTGGTCGCGCATCCATAGAACCGATTCGCGCCACCGTACCATGCCCGTCACCTGAGTGATCAATGCCGCCCGGATCTCCTCGGGGGTGGCGATGGCTTTCGCCTCGACGTTGGCCACCACGGGCACCGGAGGCGGCGCGATCTTGACGGCGGCAAGCGCATCGGCCATGACATCCGCCGCGGGCGCCATCAGGGAACAGTGCGACGGAACCGTGACCGGTAACATAACCGCGCGCCGCGCGCCTTTCTCCTTGGCCAAGTCCGCCGCCCGCGAGACGGCGGCGGCATGGCCGCTGACCACGACCTGGCCCGGCGCGTTATCGTTGGCGGCGGTGCAGACGTCACCTTCGGCCGCGGTAGCGGCGATCTCGGCCACGGCCTCGAAATCAAGCCCCAGGATCGCCGCCATGGCGCCCACCCCTATCGGCGCGGCGTCCTGCATGGCGCGCCCGCGAATCCGTAACAAGGTCGCCGTCTCGGCCAGCGAAATCGACCCCACCGCCGCCAGGGCCGAGTATTCCCCAAGGGAATGACCGGCGACGAACTGCGCGTCAGCGGCAAGATCCAGTCCGCCCTCCCGCTCGAGCACCCTGATGACCGCCATGGATACCGCCATCAGTGCGGGCTGGGCGTTTTCGGTCAAGGTCAGGTCTTGCTCCGGGCCTTCGAACATAAGCGCGCTCAGCTTTTGTTTGAGCGCCTCGTCGACCTCTTCGAAGATTTCGCGCGCCGGCGCGAAGGCCGCGGCCAGATCCTTGCCCATGCCCACGGCCTGCGACCCCTGGCCAGGAAATACGAATGCCTGTTTCAACGTCCCTGGCGCCCTTGACTTAGTTGGTTGCTCAAGGGCTGAGTGATAGCGCCCTGGCGCCCCCTGTCAAGGCTGCGGTGACCGTCCCTTCGATCGCCCTTGATCGCTTCGGCTAATTGTGTATATTTCGCCGCCTTGACATTCCTTGCCGGGCGCATTGGTGTACCGGCTAGGCACGGAATGCCGGGCCTCGGCCCCCGATGGGGTTGAAGGTGCGGACGCCGGGCCGGGAACAGCCATAGGGAGTGTTTGAATATGGCGCTTTATGAAAGCGTGTTCATCACGCGCCAGGACATTTCATCGTCTCAGGCCGAAGCCCTGGTCGACAGTTTCGCCGAGATCATCGCCAATTCGGGCGGTTCGGTTGCAAAGAAAGAATACTGGGGCCTACGAAACCTCGCCTACCGGATCAAAAAGAACCGCAAAGGGCATTATGCCCTTCTCAACATCGATGCGCCGCCGGCGGCAATCACCGAGATGGAGCGCAACATGCGCCTCAACGAGGATGTGTTGCGCTTTATGACCGTGCGGGTCGACGAACTGGATGAGGGCCCGTCGCCTGTCCTGAGAAGCCGCGACGAGCGTGGCGGGCGCGGGGGACGCGGCCGCCGTGATGACGGTGACCGCCCCCGCCGCGACGCCGCCCCCGACAAAAAACAAGCAGCCGACCCCCCCGATGAGGGGAGCAAAGACAAGGCTCTTCAAGAGGGAGAACCCACATGAGAACTCCCGGAGCACGCCGGCCGTTTTTCCGGCGCCGCAAGACATGTCCGTTTTCCGGCGCCAACGCGCCGAAGATCGATTACAAGGACGCACGCCTGCTGCAGCGTTTCATTTCCGAGCGCGGCAAGATCGTGCCGAGCCGCATTACGGCGGTTTCGACAAAAAAGCAGCGGGAACTCGCGAAGGCCATTAAGAGGGCGCGGCATATCGCGCTCCTGCCTTTCGTGGTGAGATAAGGGGCACGCCCCTTCCGGCCCGCCGACACGGGCTAGAGCGCTTTAAAGCGCTCTAGGGTTTTAGAATGCAGAGAAACGCCCTTATTTCGGTCGCTGCGGGACTCCTGAGCGCGGTCCTCTACCTGTCGACCAAGTGGAGCATCCTGGGTGCGCTGATTTTCGCGCTGATGTCCCCTTTGCCGCTATTCGCCGCGGGATTGGGGCTGGGATTGGCGGCGGGGGTTGTCGCCGCTCTCGCCGCGACGATCGCCGTCGCTTTGGTCGCCGATTTTACGGGCATGGTGATATTTGTCATCGCCTATGCGGTGCCCCCGCTGATCGTCGTGCGCTTTGCCCTTCTCAACCGGATGGCGGAGGACGGAACCACCTCGTGGTATCCGCCGGGCCTGCTGCTTGCTTGGATCGCCCTTTACGGAATTTTAGCGTTCATGGCAGCGGCCGTTTTCACCGGCACCGGCACCGGGGGCCTGCGGGCGGAAATCTCTGGTTACGTGGACACCATGCGCGGCTTGATCGTCGAGCAGGGGCAGAGCAGCACCAGCGTCGATCAGGTGTTCGCCACCGTCAAGCTGATCTTTCCCTTCATCGTCACGACCTGGTGGATGATCATCATGGTGGTCAATGGCGTCCTCGCCCAGAGGATGCTCGAGCGCCGTGGCTGGAACAAGCGTCCCGGGCCCGATCTAAGGACCACGGCCCTGCCGCTGTGGCCCGCGGGTGTAATAGTTGCCGCAACGGTGGCGGCCTTGCTAGGATCGGGATGGCTCGAATTTCTAGGGAGCAATATCGCACTTATACTGTGCGTTCCTTACTTTTTTGTGGGGCTCGCGGTATTGCACACGGTATCGGCCGCTTGGTCCAGCAAGAAGGCGATCCTGTTTGCTGCATATGTATTGTTGTTATTGTTCAGTTGGACCGCGGTGGTGGTGGCCGGAATCGGGGTTTTGGAGCATTGGACCGGCCTGAGAGATCGCTTTGGCGGCCCAAACCGTAGTCACGAAAGGAAAGAGTGATGGAAGTAATTTTGCTGGAGCGGATCGAAAAGCTTGGCCAATTGGGCGACGTGGTCAACGTCAAGCCCGGCTACGCCCGCAACTACCTATTGCCCCAGAGCAAAGCACTCAGGGCGACGCCGGAGAACCGAGAAAATTTTGAATCACGCCGCGCCGACCTGGAAGCCGCCAACGCCGAACGTCGGTCGGAAGCGGAAAAGGTGGCCGACGGCATTGCCGGCAGGTCCATCATCCTGGTCCGCCAGGCGAGCGACGCCGGCCAGCTGTACGGATCGGTCCGCCCCGGTGATATCGCAACCGCGCTCAACCAACAAGGCGGCGGTATCGACCGCACCCAGGTCAAACTCGACGCGCCCATCAAACTGATCGGCCTGCATATCGTGCGAATCGCCGTCCATCCCGAGGTGGTGGTGGAGATCACGGCTAATGTCGCGCGATCGGCGGAAGAAGCAGAGCTCCAGGCCCAGGGCAAGTCCCTGGTCGACGAACAGGCCGAGGAGACCACGGTCGGTTATGAGGAGATGATCGAAGACGAAGACTCTGAATCCGAGACCGAAGCCGAAGCCGAGGCCGATGGCGCGGTATCGACCGATGACGGTGACGAGGACGCGGCGGCAGACGACGAAGACCAACAAGCCGCCCCCGAAGAGGAGCCCCGGGCCTCATGACCCCATGAGGCCATGGTCAGTGGCGGAGGCTAAGGACAGGCGGGACAAATGTTGCTTGCACGTTTTTTGGCAAAGCTGATCCGGTCCGGGTCCTTGACCTTGATCGACGCCCACGGCCACACCTTTGAGACCGGTGATGGGTCCGACCCCAAGGTCACCATCCGGGTCCACGACCCATTGACGGAATGGAAAATAGGCGTCAATCCCGCGTTCTACGCGGGGGAAGCCTATATGGATGGGACACTGACCATCGAGGAGGGCACGCTTTACGATTTTCTCGATCTCGCGACCCGCAGCCTGTGGGAACCGGGAAACGGCGCCATGGTCGCCGCCATGGCGGCGCTGCGAAACATGGTTCAATTCGTGCGGCAGATGAACTTGGTTGCCCGGGCCAGAACCAACGCCGCCCACCATTACGACCTGTCCGACAACCTTTACAACATGTTCCTTGACGCCGACCTCCAGTATTCCTGCGCCTATTTCGATCATCCCGACGTATCCCTGGAAGAGGCCCAGGAAAGCAAGAAACGCCATATCGCTGCCAAGCTGCTGATAAACCGTCCGGGGCTGCGGGTGCTCGACATCGGTTGCGGGTGGGGCGGGCTCGCGCTTTACCTCGCCGCCGAAACCGGCGCCCAGGTGACTGGAATCACACTTTCCGAAGAACAGGTGAAAGCCGCCCGGGAGCGGGCCGAACGGGCCGGCCTTGGCCATAGGGTTAGCTTCCATCTGCGCGACTACCGATTGGAGAAATCGACCTACGACCGCATCGTTTCGATCGGCATGTTCGAACACGTGGGCAAACCGCACTACCCGGCCTTTTTCCGAAAATTGCGCGAACTCCTGGCCGAGGATGGGGTCGCGCTGCTGCATTCCATCGGCCGCGCCGACCGTCCCGGGTCGACCAACCCCTGGATCCGGAAATACGTCTTCCCGGGAAGCTACTGCCCCGCGCTCTCCGAAATCCTGCCGGTGATCGAACGGCAGACGCTTTTCGTCACCGACGTGGAAATTCTCAGGCTGCACTACGCCTTCACCTTGAGGGAATGGCGCCAGCGCTTTGCCGACAACCGGGACAAGGTCAAGGAAATCTACGACGAGCGCTTCTGCCGGATGTGGGAGTTCTACCTCGCCGGCGCCGAGGTGGCCTTCCGCAACGAGTACCAGATGGTTTTCCAGATGCAGATCGCGCGGGACCAGGAGGCGGTGCCCCTCACCCGCGACTACATCACCGAATGGGAACGGGCCCACGGCGCGAGATCGGCCGCGGCGGAGTAACAAAACACGCCCGAGGCCCGGAAATCAATTGACGGATTATCCCCGTTGTTACCAGACTGTGAGTAGATTTTCTGTTAGGGATCGTGCCAACAGCCCTATGAAAGCGATTAGGTGTTGGAGATTTTGCGCGGCCCTCTGTAACCTTCGCGGCCATGGTTGACGTAACACCCGAATCGAAGATCACCCCGCTCCGGGACGGCGACGGCCCCGGCGAGGTGCTCGACCTGCCCCATAATTTCGAGGCCGAGCAGGCGTTACTCGGCGCCATCTTGATCAACAATAACGCCTATGGCCGGGTGTCCGAATTCCTCCTGCCCGAACATTATTACGATCCGGTCCATGGCCGTATCTTTGCCGCCTGCGCCACCCTGATCGAACGCCACCAGGTCGCCAATCCGGTGACCCTCAAACCGCTTTTCGAGGCCGACGAGGCGTTAAACGACGCGGGCGGGGCCAAGTATCTCGCGCGCCTGGCGGCCTCGGCGGTGACGGTGATCAATGCCGCGGATTACGGGCGCACCGTCTTCGACCTTCATCTTAGGCGCCGGCTGATCGAACTTTCCCTTGAAATGCGCGACCTGGCCATGAATCCGGACCTGGAGACCGACGGGACCAAGCAGATCGAGACCGCCGAACAGCATCTCTTCGATCTCGCGACCACCGGCGAATACGAAGGTGGGTTCCGTTCCTTCACCGACGTCCTAACCAGCGCCATCGAGATCGCCGAGGCGGCTTACAAGCGGGAGGGCAAGCTGGTCGGCACGGCGACCGGCTTCAGGGATCTCGACAGGCTGCTGGGCGGCCTGCAGCGCTCCGATTTGGTGGTCCTCGCGGGGCGGCCGTCCATGGGCAAGACCGCGCTGGCGACCAACATCGCCTACCACGCGGCCCGCGCCTGCCGCTGGGAAACCGACGATCAAGGCCAGCGGCAAGTGGTGGACGGCGCCGTGGTCGGCTTCTTTTCCCTGGAAATGTCCGCCGAACAGCTGGCGACGCGGATATTGGCGGAGGTTTCGGGGGTCAGTTCCCATCGTATCCGCCAGGGTGACCTATCCAACGCCGATTTCCAGAAGGTGGTCGAGGCCAATCAGGAACTCTCCCAGATTCCCTATTTCATCGACGATACGCCGGCCCTTTCGGTGGCCCAGTTGCGCACCCGTGCGCGGCGTCTCAAGCGCCAGCATTCGCTCGGCCTTGTCGTCGTCGACTACCTCCAGTTGCTGCGCCCGACCACCAGCCGCGCCAGCGACAACCGGGTCCAGGAAATCGCCGAGATCACCCGCGGCCTGAAGGCGCTGGCCAAGGAACTGGACGTGCCGGTGCTGGCGCTGTCCCAGCTCAGCCGTGCCGTCGAGCAGCGGGAAGACAAGCGGCCCCAGCTCGCCGACCTGCGCGAATCGGGGACCATCGAACAGGACGCCGACGTCGTCGCATTCATTTATCGGCATGAGTATTACCTCGAACGCCTCAAGCCCCAGCAGGCGGGGACCGAGGAATTCGAAAAATGGCAGGAGCAGATGGATGAGGTCCATAACCTGGCCGAGGTCATCATCGGCAAGCAACGCCATGGCCCGACCGGATCGATCAAACTGGTCTTCGAGGGCGAATTCACGCGCTTTACGGATTTCGTTCCCGACGACCACGTTCCAAACCAGGATGCCCCCTTCTGACCACCGCCGCCGCGGCGTCAGCGGCGCCGGCGCCCTTCTGACCGTCGATCTCGACGCCATCGCCGCCAATTATCGGCAATTGTCCGGGTACCTTGGCCCGTCCACGGAATGCGGCGCCGTGGTCAAGGCTGATGCTTATGGGTTGGGCCTTGAGCCCGTGGCCGGGGCATTGTGGACCGCCGGATGCCGCAGTTTCTTCGTCGCCCTCACCCAAGAGGGGCTGCGCTTGCGCGAGCTCCTGCCCGATGCGGCGATCCATGTCCTCAACGGGGTCGACGCCGATACTGCCCAGGAGATGGCAGCGGCGGGACTTGTCCCGGTCTTGAACCACCCCGGCCAACTCGAAGCCTGGGCCGGGGAGGCACAGGCGCGGGCGGCCACGCTGCCCGCCATGCTGCAGGTGGACACCGGCATGAACCGCCTGGGACTGAGCGCCGCGGAGGTCGACGCACTGGCCGGCGCGCCCGAGCGAGTCGTGGGCCTCGCCCTGGATGCGGTGATCAGCCACCTCGCCTGCGCCGAAGATCCGGACAACCCGCTCAACGGCGAACAGCTGGCCCGGTTCGAGGCAGCGCTGAAAATTCTGGCGCCGCTTCGGCCTCGGCGGGCGAGCCTCGCCAACTCTTCTGGGATTTTCCTGGGCGCCCCATTTCACTTCGACCTGGCCCGTCCCGGGGCCGCCCTTTACGGCATCAATCCGGGCACGTCGGACACCAGCCCCATGAGCCAAACCATTAAACTACAAGGGAAAATTCTACAGACCCGGACAATTGACACCCCATCGACCGTTGGTTATGGTGCCACCCACCGGGCGGAGAGGGGGCAGCGAATCGCGACCCTCGGGGTCGGTTATGCCGACGGTTTCCTCCGTTCGCTTTCCAATTCGGCCAGCGCCTTCATCGGCGGCGTCCGGGTTCCCGTAGTAGGGCGCGTGTCCATGGATTTGATCACCATCGATGTTACTGCCGTCCCGGCGGAGGCCACCCTCCCCGGGGCCCTGGTCGATCTCATCGGGCCCGAGCACACCGTGGACGACCTCGCCCGGGAGGCGGGAACCATCGGCTACGAGGTTCTGACCGCGCTGGGCCGGCGCTTCGAGCGGCGCTACCTTGGCGGTAACGCCTCATGACCATCGCCGCGCCCGAGGACAAAGTCATAATCCGCGTCCTCTCGGGAGTCGGACGCATATTCCTGAATTTCCTGGCCACCGTCGGAAGGCTTTCGGTGTTCACCGGACGCGCCCTGCGTCACTGCGTGACACCACCCTTTTATTTCCGGCTGACGATCCGCCAGATGATCGATATCGGCTATTATTCTCTGCCCGTGGTGGGGCTGACCGCCATTTTCACCGGCATGGTGCTGGCGCTGCAAAGTTATTCCGGGTTTTCGCGGTTTTCCGCCGAAGGCGCGGTGGCGACGGTCGTGGTGCTGTCCATAACCCGGGAACTGGGTCCGGTGCTGGCGGGGCTCATGGTGGCGGGGCGCATCGGCGGTTCCATGGCAGCCGAAATCGGCACCATGAAGGTGACCGAACAGATCGACGCGCTGACGACCCTTTCGATCAACCCCTACAAATACCTGGTCGCGCCACGGCTGATCGCGGGACTGGCCATGATGCCGATTTTGGTTCTGGTGGCCGATATCATCGGCGTCTTCGGCGGCTTCCTGATCGCCGTCAATAAGCTCGACTTCAATCCCGCGAACTACCTGTCCCGGACCTTCGAGTTCCTGGAGGTGAAGGATGTCGTATCGGGTCTCGTCAAGGCCGCCGTTTTCGGCTTCGTGATCACTCTGATGGGGTGTTACCACGGCTACAACTCGCGCGGCGGGGCCCAGGGGGTGGGCACGGCGACCATCAACGCAGTGGTTTCCTCGCTTATCCTAATCCTGATCTTCAACTACATCATCACCGAGCTGTTCTTCGCGATATGAACACCACGCCTCCGAAAATTCGCCTCCGCGGCGTCTGCAAGGCCTTCGGCCCAAAGGTGGTGCTGGACGGTGTGGACCTCGATGTCGGGGTCGGCGAATCCGTGGTCGTCATCGGCGGATCCGGCACCGGGAAATCGGTGATGATCAAGTGCATTCTCGGCATTCTCGAGCCGGATTCCGGGCTGATCGAAATCGACGGCGTCGATGTTGGTAAAATCAACGGCGCCGACCGCGACGCGCTGATGGGCAAGTTCGGCATGTTGTTCCAGGGCTCGGCCCTATTCGACAGCCTGCCGGTTTGGGAAAACGTCGCCTTCGGGCTGATCCAGGCACGCGGCATGGAGCGGCAAGCGGCCCGCGCCGTCGCCCTTCAAAAGCTGGCGGCGGTGGGACTGGGACCGGAAGTTGGAGCGCTCATGCCCGCCGAGCTCTCGGGCGGCATGACGAAGCGGGTGGGATTGGCCCGGGCCATCGCCGCGGAGCCGGAGATCATTTTCTTCGACGAACCGACCACCGGGCTCGACCCCATCATGGGCGACGTCATCAACGACCTGGTCGTTAAATGCGTCCGCGAACTGGGGGCGACGACCCTGTCCATCACTCATGATCTCGTCAGCGCGCGCAAGATTGCTCATCGCATCGCCATGCTGCACGACGGCAAGATCATCTGGCAGGGCCCGGTGGCGGACATCGACGAATCCGGGAACCCCTATGTCGATCAGTTCATTCACGGCCGCGCCGAGGGTCCCATTCAAATGCAGGTTTCCGGATGACCCGCAAGATATCCCCCACACAATGTCGCGCCGGGGTGGGAGATTGATATGGCGCGGGCCCAAACGCGCTACGTCTGCCAGCAATGCGGGATCGAGCACCGCAAATGGGCCGGACGGTGCGAGGGATGCGGTGCTTGGAACGCCATCGTCGAGGAAGTCACCACGCGCCGCGCCGGGAGCGGGGCGGGGGCGGTGTCTCCCGGCAGGGCCCTCGCGCTCGAAGGCCTCAAGGGCCGAAGAGCCGCGCCCCAACGCAGATTGACGGGAATCGGCGAGTTCGATCGGGTGTTAGGCGGCGGCTTGGTGCCGGGGTCCGCGGTGTTGGTGGCGGGCGATCCCGGCATCGGTAAATCGACTCTCATGCTGCAGGCAAGCGCGGCGCTCGGAACCGATCATGGAAACAGTGTGCCGGGCGCGGTCTACGTATCGGGCGAGGAAGCGACAGATCAGCTGCGGATGCGGGCCGAGCGCACGGGGCTCGGCGAGGCTTCGGTGGCGCTTCTTGCGGCGACCTCGATCAACGACGTGATCGCTACCCTCGAAGGGCTTAAGCCCGCGAAAAGACCGGCTTTGGTGATCATCGATTCGATCCAGACCATGTATGCCGATGAACTGGATTCCGCGCCGGGCACCGTCGCCCAGGTCCGCGCCGCCGCCCAGGCGCTGATCGGATTCGCCAAGCGCACGGGCCTGACCGTGATCATGGTCGGCCACGTCACCAAGGAGGGCCAGATCGCCGGTCCCCGGGTGCTCGAGCACATGGTCGATACGGTGCTGTATTTCGAAGGCGAACGCGGTCAGCAGTTCCGCATCCTGCGGGCCGTCAAGAACCGCTTTGGCCCCACCGACGAAATCGGCGTGTTCGAAATGACCGATGGCGGCCTCGGCGAAGTCAAGAACCCGTCGGCCATGTTCCTAGGGCTCGGCGCCAACGCGCCCGGTGCAGGGGCCGCACCGGTGCCGGGCGCCGCCGTGTTCGCCGGCATCGAAGGCACGCGGCCGGTGCTGGTGGAGATCCAGGCCCTGGTCGCGCCGTCCACATTGGCCGCTCCCCGGCGCGCGGTGGTGGGCTGGGACACGGCTCGGCTGGCCATGGTCATTGCCGTCCTGGACGCACGCTGCGGGCTCAATCTCTCCGCTCAGGATGTCTATCTCAGTGTCGCCGGGGGCTTGCGGATTTCCGAACCGGCCGCCGATCTCGCGGTCGCCGCCGCCCTGGTGTCCTCGCTTTCCAACACGCCGGCCCCCGGGGCGACGCTGTTCTTCGGAGAGGTGGGCCTGTCGGGCGAGGTCCGTCCCGTCAACGGACGCGACGGGCGACTGCGGGAAGCCCGGAAACTGGGGTTTCACAGCGCCGTCGTTCCCCCCGGCAGGGATGGCGGGCCGGGCCGGAAATCCCGGGATTTTAAGATCGTCGAGGTCAAGGCGCTGGCCGATCTGATGGCCCTTTTCGGGGTCGAACGGAACCGGCCCAGGCCCCCTGCCGGAGGGAACATTCGTTCCTTGGAGCGCGAGGGCAATGGCAGGACCGGCACGATTTAGCTAAATAAGGAGACCCATGGCACCGGAATACATCACCGATATCGTCGTCATCGGTGTCATCCTCATCTCGGGCCTGCTGGCGCTGTTTCAGGGGCTCGTGAAGGAACTCCTGTCGATCGGTGCCTGGGTGGGGGCGATCTACGCAACCATCTACGGTTTCGCGCCTGCCCGGCCCATGGTCAAGGATATCGTCCCCTGGCCCGAGGCCGTGGACCTCGCCACCGGGATGGTGTTGTTTATCGGCAGCCTGGTCTTATTGTCCATCGGCGCCCATCTCATCTCAAAGATCTTGCACGGCGCCGGCGCGGGTGTGCTGGACCGCACGCTGGGTTTCGTATTCGGCCTTATTCGCGGCGCGTTGATCGTCGTCGTGCTGTTCATCGGCATCAGCTGGTATTTGGGCGACGAGGGTCAGGGGCAATGGTTCGCCAATTCCCGGACGCTTCCCCTCACCGCCGCGGCCGCGGCCTATCTGGTATCGGTAGCGCCGGAAGACATACGCAAGGTCCTTCCCAAAATCGTCAAACCCCGGCGGCGCAGCGATGCGGGCGGCCCGCCGGACTCCTTGAAAGCCACCCGGACCGGATATCCTTCCGCCGACCGCCGGGGCATGGAGCGCTTGATCGAAGGCGCCAGGCAAGGTAAGTGAACGCATGATCGGGAACATCGGATTGGCTCGAATCGGACCAATGATCACCAACCCCTTCGAAGGCGACAACTTTCACGACCAATGCGGCGTGTTCGGCGTGTTCGGACATGATGACGCGGCTGCCCTGACGGCGCTCGGCCTGCATGCGCTTCAGCATCGCGGCCAGGAAGCGGCGGGCATGGTGAGCTATGACGGCCATCATTTCCATTCCCGGCGGGGGCTGGGCCACGTGGCGGATAATTTCTCCAGCGAGGAGGCCATCGCGCAGCTCGCCGGCGCCGTGGTCATCGGCCATAACCGCTATTCCACGGCAGGGGCAACGGTCGACCGCAATACCCAGCCGCTGTTTGCCGATTTCGAATTCGGCGGCTTTGCCATCGGCCATAACGGCAATCTCACCAACGCGGTCACCCTGCGCCGCGAACTGGTCAAACGGGGCAGCCTGTTCCAATCCACCACCGATACCGAGGTGATCATCCATCTGATCGCTACCTCGAGCTATAAACCTGTCATCGACCGCTTCATCGACGCGCTCAAGCAGGTGGAGGGGGCATACTCGCTGGTGGCGATGACCCAGGACAGCTTGATCGGCGTACGCGATCCCCTTGGAGTGCGGCCCCTGGTGCTGGGGGAGCTCGATTCCGCCTATATCCTGGCGTCGGAAACCTGCGCCCTTGACATCATCGGCGCCGGTTTCATCCGCGACATAGAGGCGGGTGAGATGGTGGTCATCAGCACCGAGGGGGTTCTGAGCCTTCACCCCTTCCCGCCGCGCCAGGCAAGGCATTGTATCTTCGAGTACATTTACTTCGCCCGGCCCGACAGCGTCGCCGACGGGCGCAGCGTCTACGAAACCCGCAAGCGAATCGGGGCGGAACTGGCCCGGGAAAGCCCTGTGGATGCCGATATGGTGATTCCGGTGCCCGATTCCGGGGTGCCGGGCGCCATCGGATACGCCCAACAGGCCGGCGTGCCGTTCGAGCTCGGCATCATCCGCAATCACTATGTGGGACGGACGTTTATCGAACCATCGGACCAGATCCGCCATCTCGGGGTCAAACTCAAGCACAACGCCAACCGCGCCCATGTCGAGGGCAAACGCGTGATCTTGGTGGATGACAGCATCGTCCGGGGCATTACCTCGGTTAAGATCGTCGAGATGATGCGGCACGCCGGTGCCAGGGAAGTGCATATGCGCATCGCCAGCCCGCCGACCACAAATCCCTGCTATTACGGCGTCGATACGCCGGAGCGGTCCGAACTCATGGCCGCCAAGATGGATGTCGAGGCCATGCGTGAGGAGATCGGGGTCGACACCCTCGCCTTCATCTCCATGGACGGCCTTTACCGCGCCATGGGGGAACAAAGCCGTAATGCCGAAAATCCACAGCATTGCGATGCCTGTTTCTCCGGCGATTATCCGATCCCCCTGACCGACCAGGAAGACGGCACCCATGCGGCTCAGCTTTCTTTCCTGACGGAGGTTGCCGGCAAACGATGAACCAGGCTTCGGGCCGGCTCGAGGGGCGCATCGCGCTTGTTACCGGAGCATCGCGGGGGATCGGCGCGGCCGTCGCCAAGGCCTTCGCCGGCGAAGGCGCGCAGGTCATCGTCACGGGCCGGACCCAGGGCGGACTCGAAGAGGTGGACGACGCCATACGGGCAATGGGCCAGGAAGCGGTTCTGTTCCCCGCCGACCTCACCGATTTCGAGACGATCGACCGGATGGCCCTTGCCATCCACCAACGCTTCGGGCGGCTCGATATCCTGGTGGGAAACGCCGGGATCCTGGGAAGCCTCACGCCCATGCACCATATCGAGCCTTCCCAGTGGGACGCGGTCATGGCCATCAATCTGACCACTAATTGGCGCTTGGTTCGCGCCTTCGATCCCCTGTTGCGGTTGTCGCCCGCCGGCCGCGCCCTGTTCGTCACCTCCGGCGCCGCGGACGGCCATCACCCCTATTGGGGGGCCTATGCGGTCGCCAAAGGAGCGCTGGAAATCATGGCGCGGACCTGGGCGGCGGAGCTGGAAAACACCACCGTGCGGGTCAATCTCATCAATCCGGGCGGGACCCGCACCACCATGCGCGCCGAAGCCTTCCCGGGGGAGGATCCCGAAACCCTGCCGACGCCCGAAGAGGTCGCGCTTGCCTTCATACCGCTGGTCGAGGCCGCCTGCGCGCGAAACGGCGAGAGGGTCAATGCGCGGGAGGTTCTGGCGAACGGCACCTAGGTCAAATGGTTCAATCTGGCCGGATAATGCTCTATGCCCCCTCAACGTAGGGGTTTCGCCCGGCCCGGAGGATCACGCGGAGCGGCACCCCGGCGAGGCCGAAGGCATCGCGCAAACCGTTTTCCAGATACCTGAGATAGCTCGCCGAAACCCGTTGGGGCCGGCCGGTGAACAGGATGAATGTGGGCGGCCGCGCCTTGGCCTGGGTGATATAGCGCAGCCGCATGCGCCGGCCGCCGGCGGCGGGCGGCGGGTGGCGGGACACCAGGGCCTCAAGCCAGCGGTTGAGCTCTCCCGTGGGAATCCGCGTATTCCACAGTTCATAGGTCTTGAACACCGCCGCCATGAGGCGATCCAGATTGCGCCCGGTGAGGGCCGATAAAGTGACCGTGGCAATCCCCTTGACCTGGGGGAGCGAGGTTTCCAGCCGGTCGTGCAGCTTGCTCAGCGCGCCGTCGGGGTCGTCCACGAGATCCCACTTATTGGCGGCAATCACCAGCGCGCGGCCCTCTTCCACCACCTTGCGTGCGATGGCCAGATCCTGGCGTTCCAGCATAACCGTTGCATCGACCACCAGAACCACCAGTTCGGCGAGCCGGATGGCGCGCTCGGTTTCGGTGACCGACAGCCGCTCGAGCCTTTCGGTCACATTGGCCCGCCGCCGCAACCCGGCGGTGTCCACCAAACGGACGGCGCGGCCGCCATAATCCCAATCCACCGGAACCGCGTCCCGGGTGATCCCAGGTTCCGGCCCCGTGACCATCCGTTCGGTGCCGATGAGCCCGTTGACCAAGGTGGATTTGCCGACATTGGGCCGTCCAACCACGGCGAGCCGCAGGGGACCGCTGTCTTCGTCCGCCACCTCCCATGGGGCGTCGGTCTCAAAAGGGGCCAAAGCCTCCCTTAGGGCATCGGACAATCCTTCCATGCCGATGCCATGTTCCGCCGAAACCATGACCGGGTCGCCAAGCCCAAGGGAGAAACCTTCCAGCGCCCCGGCCTTGCCCGCCGAGGATTCACATTTGTTGGCGATAACGATGACGGAAATGCCGCTTTCGCGGAGCCAGCCGGCGAAATGGCCGTCCAGCGGGGTGACCCCGGCCCGGGCGTCGAACAACATCAGCGCCACATCGGACTGGGCGAGGGCAGCTTCGGCCTGTGCCCGGATGGCGGCCTCGATGGTTCCGGCGCGCGCTTCTTCGAGTCCCGGCGTATCGAGGAGACGAAATTCAAGTTCCCCCAGGCGGCCTGTTCCCTCCTGCCAATCGCGGGTGACACCCGGGGTCCGCTCGACAATGGCCAGGCGTTTGCCGACAAGCCGATTGAAAAGGGTGGACTTCCCCACATTGGGGCGCCCGATGATCGCCACCGTCGCTGTCATGGGTCAGCGCCAAGCGATGAGCTCGGCGTCTCGGGTCAGAAGGTAAAGGGTGCCCCGCGCGATGATCGGCGCGATCTCCACCCCATCGGCAACCTTGATCCGGCCCAGCAGATCACCGGTATAGGGCGATACCGCCAGGACCTGCTTGTTGGTCCCGGCCAGGATGAGCCGATCTCCCGCCAGCACAGGCCCCGACCAGGAAATCCAGTCGCGCCGCTTTTTTTCGTCCTGGTAGCGATCCAACGTCCGCCCCCAGACAACCCGTCCGTCACGCCGCCTTAGGCAGACAAGCACGTTGTCGGTGGTGACGAGATAGAGATAGGCCCCTGCCGACCAGGGCGTGCTGGTGGCGCCGATACGCCGCTGCCATATGCGTGTCCCAGAGGCCAGGGACAAGGCAACCATGTAACCGGAGTTGCTGACCGCAAAGACCCGGCCCCGGTCGATAACCGGCGAGGCCAGAATATCGGCAATGGTGCCGACCCCACTGGTGCGCCGGCGCTGGGAAAGAAAATCAGACCAGATTTCCCGGCCGTCGACGGCCCTCAGACCAAACAATTCACCCGACGAATAGGCCACCACCAGCGTGCCGCGCTCATACGCCGGCGCCGCTCCACCCAAAAGAGAGGCTTGCTCGACCGTCCCCCGATGGGTCCACAGCTCTTTTCCGGTTTCCGCCTCCAGCGCATGGGTGCGGTTGTCCGTGGAGACGGCAAACACGCGCCCATCGGCGACCGTGGGCGCCGAACGGAAGGGCGCGGAGAGGCTCTTTCGCCATAACACGCGACCGTCTCCCGCATCGAGGGCCAAAACCTGGGCGAATCCGGTGGTCACGAACACCCTACCGCCGACGGCGGCCAATCCCGCGCCAAGCGTGCCCTCCCGCTCTTCCTTGGGCCTGAGGTCCCTGGCCCATAGCCGGGTTCCCGTCTTGGCATCGAACACGTAGATGCGGGCATGGGCGTCGAGGACGAAGATGCGCCCGTCGGCATCGACCACCGGTTGCGCCAGCAGGCGGCGCTCATCGGTGGAGCCACGGCCCGCGCTGACCTTAAAGGCGCGCCGGGGCGACGCGCCCAAGGCGAGGTGATAAGGCGCATGGGTCGCCGCTCCACCCGCCAGGGCCCATGCGACGTTGGCCACCGGTGGGGCGACCACGATCCGCGTGTCGGCAAGCGCTTTATCCGCCCTGAGGTTCGATCCCTGGACCATGACCGGAACCCGCTTGCCCTCGAGCCGCGGCGCCTTGGGCTCGGTAAACGTGCAAGCCCCCAAAAGCAGACCAACCAGCGCGGGCACGACAGCGGCCAAATGGAAAGAACAATGTCTCATTATGAAATCGCTGCCTATTTCCCGATCACGGCTAGGAATTCCGCGGCCCGCGCCCTTAATCTGGACGGCGCGCGATCGTCGTCGGCCAGCATTCGGTAGACCGATTTGGCGGCGGAGACGTCGCCACGGCGGCGATGGAGCAACGCGGTGATTTCAAGGGCTGAGAAGCGCCACGGGCTTGAGTCCTCGGTCAAAGGCTTGAGCCTATCGGCCAGGGCCTTGGGCTCCGCCCGATCGGCCACGCCCAAAGCATAGAGGATCAGGGCGAGATTACGGAAGACCGCGTCGGCGCCTTCGTCTTGGGCGACGGAATCGTAGATCTGGGCGGCCGCGGCTTCATTGCCCTGGCGCGCCAGGACGGCGGCCTCCTGGAAACGGGCGAGGTCGCGGTAACCGGCGGCGCCGTCCTTGCCGAGGGCGTGGAAAGCGGCAAGTGCACCGGCGCTCTTGCCCGCGGCCGCAAGATCGATGGCATTGACGTATTGCAAACCAGATTCAATCCGCAAATTAACCTGGTATTGGCGCCATCCCACGCCGCCCGCCACGGCGATGACGATCAAAAGCACGGCACCCACGGCGAATTTGCCGTATTTGCGCCAGAGCTCGAGATAACGCTCGCGCTTTAGTTCCTCATCGACTTCTTCGATAAAGTTGTCCATTGGCTCGCCAACCTTGCATTTGCGGCGCTACCATACCCGCCCCGCCCAGTGCTTGCAATCGGGCCGCAGCGGCCCGGTGGCACGTCTCAATCGCCGCCGCCGCAGGGTCAGAGACCGCAGGTTTTACCGACCGCGAGCCTGGACGAAAGGTCGAAAATCGTCAACAATACGGACAACCAAACGCTACCACCGGCCAAGGGTGGGGTCTAAGGGAGCCGATCAGTACACCGATGACCAACGTATACCGTCTTGCCGATTACAAACGCAGGATGCGCGTTTTCTGCTTTACGCGTCCCGAACTTGATCTCTTGTTATCTCTTTACAGCCGCCGAGTCATCGCCGGTGTCTGGAAAGCCTACGCCATCGATCACGAAGGCGGCATTGCCCAGTTTTCGATTTTTTCCCACGCCCGCGCGCAGCCGCTCTACACCATCGTCAAGAGGCGGCTGCCATCCGATCGATCACCGAACTACTTGGTTTTGAAAGAAAATGCCAAGATCGCGCAGTCGGACAACCTGTCCGGCGCGCTTGCCGTATTCGACCGCGATCTGAAATTGGTCTCGCCCTAAGGAAGCCTTGTCAGGGGACCCGGGTTTGGGGAATCCTTGTCCGGGGACCCGGCTCCGGGCTCACCCTTTACGCTGGATCAGGTGAAAGCCGAAATCGGTCTCCACCACGTCGGAGGTTTCGCCCACCTCAAGCGCAAAGGCGGCGTCTTCGAAGGCGCCGACCATCTGTCCCCGGCCAAAGGCGCCGAGATCCCCGCCATGCTTTCCCGATGGGCAGTCGGAATTCTCTGCCGCCAATTGCTCGAAATCGCCGCCATCGGCCAATTCCTTGACCAGGGCCTGGATTTCCGACAGGGCTTCTTCCTTGCTGCGCTTCGCCGTCGAGTCGGCCGATCCCTCGTACATCAAAAGGATATGGGATGCTTGCACTTGGTCGGCCATGATCTTGTTCTCCGTTGGTGTTTGGCTTTGCGGCCTATTCCCACTCGATGGTCCCCGGCGGCTTCGAGGTTACGTCATAGACCACCCGATTCACACCGCGAACCTCGTTGATGATGCGGTTGGCGACACGGCCGAGGAATTTATGGTCGAAGGGGTAGTAATCGGCCGTCATGCCGTCGGTCGACGTCACCGCCCTGAGCGCTAGGGCAAATTCATAGGAGCGCTCTTCTCCCATGACGCCGACCGCCCGCACCGGCAGCAGCACCGCGAAAGCCTGCCAGATAACGTCGTAGAGCCCGGCACCGCGGATTTCATCGAGGTAGATCACATCCGCCTTGCGCAAGATATCGAGTTTTTCCACCGTGATCTCGCCGGGCACGCGGATCGCGAGCCCCGGCCCCGGGAAGGGATGGCGACCGACCATGGAGTCCGGCAAGCCGAGCTCGCGGCCGAGCGCGCGCACCTCGTCCTTGAACAATTCCCGCAACGGTTCGACCAAACCCATCTTCATGCGTTCGGGCAGGCCGCCGACGTTATGGTGGGACTTGATGGTGGCGCTTGGCCCACCGGCGAACGAGACCGATTCGATGACGTCCGGATACAACGTGCCCTGGGCCAGAAAATCGGCGCCGCCGGCCTTCTCGGCTTCGCTCTCGAAGACATCGATGAAGGTTGCGCCGATGATCTTCCTTTTCTCCTCGGGATCGCTGACCCCGGCAAGCCTGCCGAGGAACAATTCGGCCGCATCCTTATGGATCAGAGGAATGTTGTAATTGCCCCGGAACACGGTGAGGACCTGCTCGGCCTCGCCCGCGCGCAAGAGGCCGGTATCGACGAAAACACCGGTCAGCTGATCGCCGATGGCTTCGTGGATCAGAACCGCGGCGACCGACGAATCGACCCCGCCGGAAACACCACAGATGACCCGCTTGTCGCCCACTTGATCGCGGATGGCGGCGACGGCTCTCTCGCGGAAGGCACCCATGGTCCAATCGCCCTCAAGCCCGGCGATAGCGAACAGGAAGTTGGCGATCAGCTTGGCCCCGTCGGGGGTATGGATCACCTCCGGGTGGAATTGGAGGCCATAGAAATTCCGTTTCACGTTGGCGATGGCCGCATAGGGCGCATCATCGCTACGGGCGATGACCTCGAAACCGTCGGGGATTTCGATCACCCGGTCGCCGTGGTTCATCCACACCTGTTCGCGCGCACCGATGGACCATACCCCTTCGAACAGGGGAACCGTGGCCTCGATGTCGATAAAGGCGCGCCCGAATTCCCGGTGTTCGGCGTTTTCCACTCGACCGCCGAGCTGGGCCACCATGGTCTGCTGCCCATAACAGATGCCGAGCACCGGCACGCCCAAGGCAAACACCTCTTCGGGCGCGCTGGGCGCCGTGCCCGCGGTGACCGAGGCTGGGCCGCCGGAAAGGATTATGGCGGCGGGATCAAGGGCGGCGATCGCTTGGGAGGCCCCATTGAAAGGGACGATTTCGCAATAGACGCCAGCTTCGCGGACCCGCCGGGCGATCAACTGGGTCACCTGAGACCCGAAATCCAAGATCAGGACCGACTGACGCGACTCGACCATGGGGCGATCAGGCCTTACCCCCGTAATTTGGCGTCTCTCGGGTGATGTCGATGTCGTGGACGTGGCTTTCGCGCAAGCCCGAGCCGGTGATCCGTACGAATTTGCAGTTCTTCTGCATATCCGCGATGTTGGCGTTGCCGGTGTAACCCATGGCCGCGGCCAGGCCACCGATCAACTGGTGGATGACCGTGCCCGCCAGCCCCTTGTACGGCACCCGGCCCTCTACGCCTTCGGGCACCAGCTTGAGGGTATCGGAGACCTCCTCCTGGAAATATCTGTCCGCGGACCCGTGCGCCATGGCGCCGACCGATCCCATCCCGCGGTAGGATTTATACGATCGCCCCTGGTAGAGATAAACCTCGCCGGGGCTTTCGTCGGTCCCCGCAAGCAGGGATCCCACCATGGCACAGTCGGCGCCCGCTGCGACCGCCTTTGCAAGATCGCCGGAAAACTTGATCCCGCCGTCGGCGATGACCGGGACATTGTGCTTGCGGCACTCCCCCACCACGTCGAGGATTGCCGTGAACTGTGGCACGCCAACGCCGGCGACGATTCGCGTGGTACAAATGGAACCGGGGCCGATGCCCACCTTGACCGCATCCACGCCGGCGTCGATCAGGGCCTTCGCCGCCTCTGCGGTGGCGATATTGCCGCCGATCACCTGGGCGCGGTTGGAGAGCTTCTTGACGCTCCGCACCGTCTCGATCACGCTCTGGGAGTGGCCGTGGGCGGTATCGACCACCACAACGTCGACCTCGGCAGCGATCAAGGCTTCGGCGCGGGCGATGCCGGGCTCCCCCACCCCGGTCGCGGCGGCCACCCGCAGGCGCCCTTTGTCGTCCTTGCAGGCCTTGGGGTGGAGCTGGGCTTTTTCGATATCCTTGACCGTAATCAGGCCGATGCAGCGGTAATCCTCGTCCACCACCAGGAGCTTCTCGATTCGGTGCTGATGCAAGAGACGCTTGGCCTCTTCCATATCGACGCCCTCCGAGACCGTCACCAAGTCGTCCTTGGTCATCAATTGGGCAACCGGCGTAGAGGCGTCGGTGGCAAAGCGCACGTCGCGATTGGTCAATACGCCGACCAGCTTGCCGGGCTCGCGGCTGGTACTGCCATTGCCTTCGACCACGGGAATTCCCGAGATATGGTGGCCGGCCATCAGGCCGAGGGCATCGCCAAGGGTCGCCTGAGGGCCGATAGTCACCGGATTGACCACCATCCCCGATTCGAACTTCTTGACCGCCCGCACCTCGTCGGATTGGTTGATGATGTCCATATTCTTGTGGATGACGCCGAGCCCACCGGCCTGGGCCATGGCGATCGCCATTTTGCTCTCGGTGACCGTATCCATGGCCGAAGACAGCAAGGGAATGCCGAGTTCGATGGAAGACGTGAGACGGGTTCGCGTTTCGACTTGATTGGGCAGCACTTTGGACGCGGCAGGCTCCAGCAGCACGTCGTCAAAGGTCAAAGCTTCCCGGATGTTCATGCCCACCTCAGCGGCTAGGTTGGCGCGCTATCATACAGATAAGCATCCCCATGCCAAGCGGATTGAAAAGAACCGCGGCTCTCGAATACAAATTCGACCGGGTGATCAACTCTTTTGCCCGGCGCTTCCCCGAAAGTCCGTGGCGATGACGAAAATTTCCGCCGAATCCTTGCGGCTGGCGGGGGGCTTAACGTGGCGCACCGTCCGGAAATCCCGCTTAAGGGAGTCCAGGAGGTCCTTTTCGGTCCCGCCGCGGAGCACCTTTCCCACGAACACACCGCCGGGCTTGAGCACCTCCCGGGCAAAAGCGTAGGCCGCATCGAGCAACGCCATGACGCGCAGGTGATCGGTGGCGGCGTGGCCGGTCGCCGGCGCCGCCATGTCGCTCAATACGACGTCGGCGGGGCCGTCGAGGGCGGCACCAATGCGCGCCGGGGCATCGTCGGACAGAAAATCGAGGTTCACAAGGCCGACACCGGCAATGGCGTCCATTTCCTCGCAATCGACCGCCACCACCGCACCGCCGCCCGGACTCCCCGCTTTGACGCGCTCGGCCGCCACCTGGGACCAGCCGCCGGGCGCCGCGCCCAGGTCGACCACCAGGCCGCCGGGTTTCAAGAACCGGAACCGGTCGTCGAGTTCCACCAGCTTGAATGCGGCCCTGGAGCGATATCCCCGCCTGCGGGCGGCCGCCACGTAGGGATCACGAAGTTGTCGGGTCAACCATCGGATCGACGATAGGCGGCGCCCCTTGGCGGTCTTGAGGCGCTTGGAGCGGCCATGGTCAGCGGCCCTCACGCCTGCGGGCAACCCGCTCCGGCGTCTCGCTCGGCGGCCACGCACGGGTCTCAGCCCCCGCCCGCGCCGGGTCTCGCCTCGAGCCCCATCAATCCTAGGAGGATTCCCTCCCGCACGCCCCGGTCGGCGACCCGCAGTCGGCCGATACGCCAGGTTCGGCAGATCGCTTCAAGAATGGCGCAGCCCGCGACCACCAAGTCGGCCCGCACGATTCCGACACAGGGCTCTCGGGCGCGACCGTCGAAATCGAGTTCCATCAAGTGACGGGTGACGGCAGCGATATCGTCGAAATCCATGAATGAGCCATCCACCACCGAACGATCGTAGGCGGCCAGGCCCAGATGGATGCCTGCCAGGGTGGTCACCGTACCCGATGTTCCCAACATTTGGACATGGCCGCCATCGATGGCATCAGAGATCCCGTTGCGGGTTCCGAAATCGACGAGTTCCTCGGCGATGACCCGCACCATGGTTTCGAATTGATCGCCCCTGATTTCCCCACCGCCATGAATCTCGGCAAGATTCACGACGCCTATGGGTATGGAAAGGGTATCGATGACGACCACGCCGCCATCACCGGGGGTTTCGACCCACATCACTTCGGTGGACCCGCCACCGATATCGAACACGATCCCATAGCGGTATCCCTCGACCAGAAGCGGCACACAGCCCGAAAGGGCGAGACGCGCCTCCTCGTCGGTGGAAATGATCTCGAAATCCAAGCCGGTTTCGGCCCTAATGCGATCGAGAAACTGAGCGCAGTTCGCCGCCCGCCGGCAGGCCTCGGTCGCCACGTTGCGGGCCGTCATGACCTTCTTGCGCGCCATTTTCGACGCGCAAACGCGGAGCGCTGCGATGGTCCTGTCCATGGCCGCGTCGGTCAGGCGGCCGGCGCTCTCGAGACCCTCGCCCAAGCGCACGATTCGTGAAAAGGCATCCACCACCCGAAAGGTTCCGCCGTCGAGTTCGGCGACCAGCAAGCGGCAGTTATTGGTGCCGAGGTCGAGCGCGGCAAAAGTCGCGCCCCCGCCGCCGTTCTTCCGGTTGGCGGACCGCCGTCTGGCGCGCCCGAACTTTCCCGCCCGGGCCCCCGGCCGTCGGCGGGTCTTCGTCTGCTCGATCTTCATGGGGCGAATTTTACCGAAACTTGGTCGCGCAGCGAAGCGGTAAGTCGCAGGCATATCTCGGGCCGAGAGGCCGCGCGGCCGGGAAACACCACCGATTGGGCCCAAGGCGGCTCTTGCAACTGATTTTTAGCAAAAGATATGTTAGAAGCCAGGCCAACCGGAATATTGCCGGCGCGCCCCTGGTGGGGGATAGTTTAACGGTAGAACGAGCGGCTCTGACCCGCTTAGTCCTGGTTCGAATCCAGGTCCCCCAGCCAC
>JAPUGG010000078.1 GCA_027292975.1 Alphaproteobacteria bacterium
TTCCACGCGCACCTTCTCGTCCAGCGCGAAGCCGACCAGGCGGGTTTCACCGCGCGGAAGCGTGCGCAGCTGGGCATCGCCCAGATAGGCCACCCGGCCGGTCTTGGCGTCCCGCTCATAGAGCGTCAGCACGCCCCCCGGCAGACCGGTCTTGGCGTCGTTGGTCAGCCGCGCGTTGGCGACGGGGTGTTCGGCGTGGGTGCGGCGTTGATAAAGGGAAATCCGGACGGCGGGCATCTCGCGGTCGGCGATGGGAACGATCAGGGAATGGCCGCTGGCGAGATCCACCGGCACCGGGATGCGGAACACCACCTGGGTCGCCGATTCCCTGCTGCGCGCCCGGAAGGCGGGCCGCGCTACCGACGCCTGGGCCACAAATTCTTCCTTCAAGGCGGCCCCCGGTCGGTGCGCGAAGAGCTTCCCGGAAATCCTCGCGCCACGTTCCATTGCACGGGTGCTCTGCTTTTTATCCAGTGCCCGGCGGCTATCGCCCAACACGCGTCCCCTGGTTTTCGATTTCGGCGCGGCCTCGGACTCCGAGACGGCCCCGCCGACAACCCCCTTGTCGGCGCGGGGCAGGATGCGCCCCAGCACCTCGACCGGGACTTCGGGCCTCTCGACGTAATAGGCCTGATAAATGGCCTGACGGAAGGTCACGGGATTGCCCGAGACCAACGCCAATTCGACCCCCGTCCAGTCGCGCCCGGTCATGTTCTCGACCACCGCCCAACCCTGGAGATGCCCGGTCTTGGCCTTGGGGTCGCGCGCCAGGGTCAACCGATACGTGGTCTTCCACAGCGGCGTCGGCACCACATAAGCGACACGCACCAAGCGCTGGCCGGCGCCGGTGACCTTGATGGTCAGCGTCCGCCGGTCGGCCACGCGGTGACGGGCGATGGCGGCGAGCGCCGCGTTGACCTGGGCCTGCAAGGCAGGATCGGCCAGGCGCACGGCCTGGGCATCTTCTAGGATGAAGCTCTCCAAGCCCTGGGCAGTGTAAAGGGTGACCCGGTGGTGCGCCGTGGTGGCCCCGGATTTGGGGAGGATAATCGTTTCACGGTTGATCGCCAGCACCCGGCCGACAATCTGGCGCGGACCGGAAACCTCCACTTCGGCACCCTTGAGCGCGCCCAACAGCGCCGCCGGGGAAGCCAGGGCATCAAGCCCAAAGGGCAGGTCGCGGAACGCTTGCGCCAGCGGTTCGCGCCCCGGCAGCCCGATGGTGCCGACCCGCCCGGTGGCGTCATAGACGACGATGGACTTGAGAACGTCGTCCACCTGATCGAGGCGGATCTCTAGGCTCAGTTCCGCGTCACCAATGACCGTGGCCTCGTGTTCGAAATAGCCGACGCCGCCGGTCGACAGCATCACCCGCTTGAGGGGCAGGTTTTGGGCTTGGGCGCCGCTGACCGCGACGGTCAAGGCCAGGACGAGCGAAATCAAGGATGGGTATCGAAGTGTTTTCATCTTCCCTCGGCCCCGGGTTTTACCAAAGGGCCGCCTGTTAAGTGAAAATTGCCGGGCGCGGACGACGCCCGATAGCCTATCAAAGGCGAAGAAAATGACAAAACAATGTCCTAACTTTGGTGATTTCAGGGGTGGCGTGGGGCGAGGATTATTCCAACTTGGGACCGGTGCGCTCGGCCAGGATGGTGAACAGCGTACCCGCGCTCACTGAATGGTGTAAACTCGCCGGGTGAGGGCCTTGGCCGCTGCTGATCAGCCAGGTCCTGTTTGTTTAATTTGACGATGCCAGATAGGGGGGGCCCACGTGCAGTTTTTGAAGACCACCTGGGGAATTTTGCTGGTGCCGGTGCTGGCCTTGGCCTATGGGGGCCACGCGCTGTGGGAGTTGACCACCGGACCGTTTCACAACGCGACTATCATCTACACCTATGTGATCGCCATTCCCATGCTGATCCTGGGTGCGATCGCGGTCGCCGGCGATCTCAGGAATCCAGCGAAAGCCAGCGAACCGGCAGAAGCCGCGGCAAGCGGCGATGATCGGGAGGACGTCGTCAAGGGCGGCGGCCGGCGGGTCGCGCTGGTCGTCCTGATTTCCCTGGCGCTGATCTCGGTGCTTTCCTGGGTCGGCTATTTGATCGCGTTTTTCCTCTTTGTCCTGGCCGTCCTTTGGGCGGTGGAGCTCAGGAATTGGGTGGCGGGCGTCGTCATCGCGGTGATCATGACGGCGGTGGTGCATTTTATTTTCGTGCTTGTTCTCGGCCAGGATCTCCCGGTGGGAATCCTCACCTTCATGGCGCGCTGACATGCCCGACGCTCTTTTTGAAGGATTCCAGCTCTTCCTGTCCAACATCTGGATCGTGCCGTTGGGCGTCCTGATCGGCATGTTCGTGGGCGGCATGCCGGGGCTGACCTCCAGCGGAACCCTGGCGATGTTGCTGCCGGTCCTGCTGGTCCTCAAGCCGGAACTCGGTCTCCTTCTCGGGGTCAGCATTTACGCCGGCGCCGAGATGGGCAATTCGTTCCCTTCGGTGATGCTCAACATTCCCGGCACCGCCGGAGGCGCGGTCACGGCCTTCGACGGCTTTCCCCTGATGAAGCAGGGCAAGGCGGCCTGGGCGCTGGGTATCTGTATCATGGCCTCGGTGGTGGGTTCGTTGATCGGCGGCTTGGCCTCGCTCGGCCTTTCGCCGCAGATCGCGGTCGTGGCGCTGGCCTTCGGGCCGGCCGAGATTTGCATCGTCATCCTGTTCGGGCTTGCCGTGATCGCCCAACTGTCCGCGGGCGGGCTCGCCAAGGGCCTGTTCGCCGGCCTCTTCGGGCTGTTGCTGGCGACCACCGGAACCGACCCCACTTTCGGCACCCAACGCGGCACCTTCGGCGTCGTCTTCCTGTTCGACAAATTGCCGGTCATCGCCGTGCTGGTGGGTCTGTTGGGATTTTCCGAGGTGCTGGTCTATGTGGAGAAGGGCCTCACGCGCCTGTTGAAGCCGGGGGCCGAAATACCCTCCCACCAGATCGGCCTCGCCGGCATTTTCAGCGGCATGAAGGAGACCTTCAAATACCCTTGGGAATTGCTGCGGGGCGGCGCCATCGGGGTCGGCATCGGCGCCATGCCGGGGGCCGGGGCTTCCGTCGCCACCTTCGTGGCCTACCAGCAGGCGGTGGCATTCGCCAAGCCCGAGCGCAAGCCATTGTTCGGCAAGGGGGCGCCGGAAGGCCTGATCGCCGCCGACGTGACCAACAACGCGGTGGTCGGCGGCGCGTTGGTGCCGTTGTTGACCCTGGGCATCCCGGGCTCCGGGTCCATGGCGGTGTTGCTGGTGGTGATGACCTATCACGGCATGTACGTGGGGCCGAGGCTGTTCCATTTCAGCGGCGAGATCGCCTATGCCGTCCTGATCAGCCAGTTCTTCGCCGCCGGGTGCATCCTGATAATCGGCACCGTGCTGGCCTTCTTTGCCTATCGGGTTGCCCTATTCAATCTCAAGATGATGGTGCCGATCATCACGGTGTTCTGCCTGATGGGTGGTTTCGCGCGCAACAATTTCCCATTCGACATGGGCGTGATGGTGGTCTTCGGCTGCCTCGGTTTCATCATGAAGCGCTTTCAATACCCGGTCGTCGCCATGCTGTTGGGGGTCATCCTGGGCCGCCTGTTCGAGCGTGAATTCATGCGCGCCTGGCGCATCGGCTTGGATTCGCCCGACCTGTTCTTCACCAGCGCCATCGCCCAGATTCTCTGGGCGCTCTTCATCTTCACCTTCGTCGGGCCGCCCATCATCCGCTATGTCCGGCGCAAGCTGAAATCGCGGTCGGCGGCCGAGTAAGCAACGCCGCCAGGGGAGTGCCCATGGCATCCACCACCGAGGTCAGGGTCTATCCGCCCGATGCCTTGCCGCCCAAGGAAGCGCAATTGGCGTGGAAGATCGCCGAGATGGCGGCGGCCCCGTTTGCCAAAGATGAGGAAGTGGACGACATGGTCGCCAACCGAATCATCGATAATGCCGCCGTCGCAATGGCCGCCATCAACCGCGCGCCGGTCGCCAATGCGCGGTCACAGGCCCTCGCCCATCCCCGCGCCGGCGGTGCCACCGTCATCGGCCTGCCCGGCGACCAGATGTTCGAATGCGAATGGGCCGCCTGGGCCAACTCCGCGGCGGTCCGCGAACTCGACTTTCACGATTCCTTGATGGCCCTGGAGGCGGGCCACCCGGGGGACAACATCCCGCCCATTCTTGCCGTCGCCCAGCAATGCGGGCGGACCGGGCGCGACCTGATCCGCGGCATCGCGACGGCCTACGAGGTGCAGCTGTCGCTGGCCCAGGCGATAGCCCTGAACACCCACCGTATCGACCACGTCGGCCATCTGGCGCCGTCCATGACGGCGGGGCTGGGGGCGCTTTTAGGATTGTCGCCCGAAATCGTTTATCAGGCCATCGGCCACGCCCTTCACGTATCCACCGCGACCCGGCAATGCCGCAAGGGCACGATTTCCAGTTGGAAGGCCGTCGCCCCCGCCCATGTCGGCAAATGTGCCATCGAGGCCATCGACCGGGCGATGCGTGGCGAAACCAGCCCCGCCCCCATCTACGAGGGGGATTACGGCGTCATCGCCACCTTGCTCGACGGGCCCGAGGCACGTTACGCGGTCACCCTCGCCGATCAGGGTGAGCCGCGGCGCGCCATCCTCGACACCTATACCAAGGAACATTCGGCCGGCTACCACGGTCAGCCGATCATCGACCTCGCCTTCAAGATGCGTGACCGGGTGGAGGACCTTTCGAAAATCGAGCGCATCGACATCTTCACCAAGCGGTTCACCCATGAGGTCATGGGATCGGGCAGCCTTGATCCCCAGAAATACGATCCCGACGCGTCGCGCGAAACCCTCGATCATTCGGCGATGTTCATCTTCGCCATCGCCCTGGAGGACGGCGCGTGGCACCATGAACTGAGCTACGACTGGGAACGCCGCCACCGGCCCGAGACGGTGGCGCTGTGGCGCAAGATCAAAACCCATGAGGACCCCGAATGGAACCGGCGCTATGACGACGAACCGGATCCCCTCAAAAAGGCCCAGGGCGCGCGCGTCGAGATCACCTTTGCCGACGGCTCCAAGCTGGTCGACGAACAGGCCGTGGCAAATTCGCACCCCTTGGGCGCGGTCCCCTTCGGCCGGCCCGAGTACGTGGAGAAGTTCACGACTCTCGTCTCCGGCATTGCGTCCGACGGCGAATCCGAACGTTTCTTGAATTCCGCGGGGCGGCTGGGGGCGCTGGATTCCGGCGGCGTCATGGGCCTTAATCCCGTCGCCGACGCGGTTGCGCTGGAACACGCGGCGCGCGACCAACGGGGCATATTCTGAAACCGAATTCTACGGTCGCAACGGGATGCTTAAACGGCTAAAATGATGCCCCGTTCGAGACCTAGGAAATTATTATTGCCGGGGAACACGGCGATGGCCCGAAGGGCACTGGATTGGAATCGAACGACACTTCATCGGCGTTTTTCGCCCAAGTAATCAGGGAAGGATTTCTCATGGAGAAGCATCACTTGAAATTGGCGGGGTTCGCGGCGGCGATTTTGGCCGCCGCCGGCGTCGCTTTCGGCGCGGCAGCGCCGGCCCAGGCCGCCTGGCAACCGAAAAAGATCACCATCATTCTTTCGCATTCCCTGGGCGGCGGGCAGGACCGGCTGACCCGGGCCTTTTCCAAGATCTGGTCGAAGCATCTCGGCACCAAGCTGACCGTCAAGCCGAAGCGCGGCGCTTCGGGGCGGATCGGCTTCGATTTCTTCATGTCCCAGGCCCGCGACGGCTCGGTCTTGCTGTCCAGCAACATCGGCACCACTTCCATCATGTATGTCAAGCAGCGGCCCAAATGGTCGTGGACCGAAAAGGTGCGCTTCGTGGGCCTCATGGGCATCGATCCCGGCGCCATCTTCGTGCTCAAGAGCTCGAAATATAAATCCATGAAGGACGTCATCGCCGACGCCAAGTTGCGCACCGTGATCATGGGCCTATCGTCCTGGGACAGCCTGGAAAACATGGTGGTCCACAGCCTGCCCAAGCAGGCCGGGATCAAGCCCATGCGCGTGATCCCCATCGGCGGCGGCAGCGACACGGTGACGGCCGTATTGGGCAAGCATCTGCCGGTCGGTTTCGGCAAGGTTTCCAACATCGGCAAGGGCGGCAAGAAGGTGCGGTTCCTGGCCGTCGTTATGGCCACCAACCCGGTGATGGATCTCACCGGCAACGCGCCGACCTTGGATAGCGTGCTCGGGACCAAGACCGTTCCGGTCGCCTCCTACCGCTCGATCATCGCGCCCGGCGAGCTGGGGGCCAAGTATCCCGACCGTGTCTTGAAGCTCAAGTCCACCTTCGAGGCGGCCAAGGACGATCCCGCCTATATCAAGCTCGCCAAGAAGGTCGGCGTGCATCCCAAGCTGATCGTCGACTGGGATCACGACAAGATCCAGGCCCAGGTCGAGCAGGGTTGGGCGGCCTATCAGGCCAACAGCTCCATGTTCAAGATCAAGATCAAGCCGGTCAAGGTCAAGGTGGTGCTGACCGGCGTCAAGAAGAAGGGCAAGTACATCCTGTTCACGGATAAGTCGGGCAAGAAGTGGAAGACCCGCATTCACCGCCGGGCCACCAAGTTCTGGATCGACGGCAAGCGGATCAAGGGTAAGAAAGCCATCAAGAAGGCCCGCAAGGCGCTCAAGAAGGGCCACACCTGCGAGATCACCTATATGGGTTTCCCGTTGCGCGCACGGACCGCGAAGTGCTCCACCAAGGGCTAGGGCTCAACGCCGCGGCTTTAAACTAGCCAAAATCAAACGGGCCCCGGGCGGGCCCGTTTTTTTGTTCGCGATCAGGCGGTGACGGTCAGTCGCAGATCAGGAGCGGCCGCAGATCCCTGGCGTTGGCGAGGCTTTCGATATCGGCGATGGCCGCAATCAGGGCATCGGTGCGCTCCGGCCCGAGAACCGGCGCCATGAGGCCCCGGGCCTTTTCCTCCACCTCGGTGGTTTCCATGGGGTTTTCCGGCGTGCCGCGCACCGAGAACGTGCGATGGGTAAGTTCGCGCCCGTCGCCAAGGGTCGCCTCGACGATGGCCTGGCGCTCGGGCCGGGCCTCGGTGAGGAAGGCCTCCGGCACCAGGGTGACCTTGCGGCGGAGGGCGAGCACTTCGGGGTCTTTCATGCGCGCTTCGTCGTGGCAGGCTTTGAAGCTCAACCCGCCGTCGATCAGCGTAACGGCGACCAGGTGCTGGAGGCAGATGTCGGGCATCTCGCGGTCATCGACGATATAGGCGCGGTCGTCGGGCAGGCGGACGGTGATCGATTCCACCTCCCCCGGCGCGAGGCCGTGGTCGCCCATCAGCGCCTCCAGCGAATCGAGGGCCGCCTGGATGGGCGAGCCCACCGACCATTTCTTGATGCTGGTGCGGCTGACCTCGAAGCGGCTGCCCAGCTCGTCCACCAGGAGCTCTAACCTGGGGTCGTCGGAGAACGCGTCCATATAGCCGTCCCGGCCGGTGATGTCGTCGGGGATACCGGAAAACCCGGTGGCCACCATGGTCGCCGCCGTTACCCCGTTGCGGGCCGGCATGCCGCCGAAGACGAAGGCCTTCTCGATGTGCTCGAGGTCGCGCATATAGGTCTTCAACCCGGCCGCCTGCTGCACGGCGTAGGACAGCACGTCGCGGGCCCGGGCGGCATCGACGCCGGCCAAGGCGGCGGCGGCCGCGGCGGCACCGAAACTGGGTCCATGGCTGTGGGTGCAGAGCGTATAGCTCTGGATGCCGCCGAGATTGAGCGAAAGGTTGAACCGGGCGCCGACATCGTAGCCCAACACCACGGCCCGCAGCAGCGCGGTGCCGTCGCTTTGCTCGCGCTCCGCCATGGCCAGTGCCGCGGGCACCACCGAACAGCCGAGATGGCATCGCGCGAAGAGGTGGGAATCGTCGGTTTCATCGGCATGGGCGCACATGCCGTTGGCCAGCGCCGCGTTGATCGCCGTGGTCTCCAGGCTGGTGCCCATGACCAGCGCTTCCGCCGTGCCGCCCAGCGCGCGCGCGTATTTGATCGCCATGCGTCCCGGCCCTAAATGCGCGCCGGACACCATGGCGGCGAGTGAATCGAGGATGTGATGCTTGGCCTTGACGGCCACTTCCGCGGGGATGTCCCGGCCGGTGGCGCAGGCGATGTAGTCGCAGAGCGCGCCGACGATATCCCTCTCGCCCGTTTCTACCGACAAAAAATTACCCCTAATATTAGTTAATAATCAGTCAGTTATTGTATTTATCTCATTTTTTACATGAATAAAGATGGGTGATCCGGGGGTCTCGCCCTAGCGCGGTTCGAGATCGAAATGATGGGCCGGCGCGACCTCGGCGATATGGCCGCCGGGCGCCCGGAACTTGATCGGGATCACCCCGGGCTCGGAAATGATCTCCAGGCCCATTTCCTCGATCTGGGCTTTCCATTTCTCGAGATCGTCCACCTCGAAGCCGACATGGTGGATGCAGGGCCCGTCGCCGCCGACCTGGGAATCGAGGGATGTCGCGCCTTCCTGAAATTTCACGAGGGCGAGATCGATGTTGCCGTCGGTCATGTGGCGGGAATAATGGTCGCGGTTTACGCCGGCGCGCACGTCTCGGAAGCCAAGGACATTCTGGTAGAATTCGCCCGCCGCCTCGAGGTCGTCGACTTTTATGGAAATATGGGCCAGTCGCATGGGTGGTCTCCTTTTGCCGAGTCACGGGGCGCGCGTTTGTTGGTCACTTCGACGCCCCGCCGACCCGTTGGTGCCAATTTTTGGGTGCGATCTCGGCGATACCGCCGCCGCCCGGCACCCGGAACTTGATGGTGCGTGCGCCGGGGCGTGAGGGGTCGTCCATCAACTCGCCGCCGGCTTGCTTGATCGCTTCGGCGAACTTGGCGGTGTCGTCCACATCGATGCCAAAATGGTGGATACCGGTGTCTTCCCCCGAGGCGTCGCCGATCACGCTGCCCGGGTCGAATTCGACCAAGGCGAGATCCATGGTTCCATCGGTGAGATGGCAGGAGACATGATCCCCGTCCCTTCTCAGGTCGGTCTGCTGGAAGCCGAAGACGTCACGGTAGAACGCCGCCGCCCGGCTGATATCAGAGACCTTGAGGGCGATGTGGGTGATCTGGGGTTTGCTGTCTGTCTCACTGCTCATCGGTAAAGGCCCCTTGGGTGAACGCCGACCATGGGAATGATCCATGGGCGTGGATGTTAGAGCATTTTCCGGCCCAATTGAACCATTTGGCCGGGAGACGGTCAGGGATGGACGTCTTCGGTGAACCATTCGGTGGGAAGCTCATGGCCGCGGCCCGCTTTGACCGCCTTGGCATAGAAGGCGGCGCCGGTGGCGGTGAATTGGAAGCCGAGACCATGGTAATTGAGGAAACAGGTGACCTGGTCGGCGTTTTCCCGCGCCGGCGCCCGGCCCGCCACCACCTGGGCCAGGGTCGGGGCCTTGAGGATTTCGTCGAACCCTTCGACCCCGGCGATTTCCTTGCCGAGGTCGGGAATGGTGAGGCTCGGCGGCGCATGGATGTGGTCGTCGCCCATATTGCCGGGGTCGTGAATGGCCAGCAGATCGACGCGGCTCAGCACCGCGGTTTCGAACTCGCCGTCGCGGATGGTGGCGAGGTGCATGCCCGGTTCCACCCAATCGGCGAAAAAGACGTTGTTCATGGAGTTGGTGGCGGTGACGACGATGTCGGCGCCCTTGACCGCGTCCTCGGGCGTCTCGGCGGCGACCACCTCGACCCCCCGGCGCGCCGACATGACACCGGCGAATTTCTCGCCGTGCCCGGGGGTCGGGCTGAAGACATTGACGCGTTTTATGGGCCTGACGGCGCAGGCGGCCTCAAGGTGGGCGCCCGCCTGCCAGCCGCTACCCAGGAGGCCCAGGATCTCTGAATCCTCGCGCGCCATGTGCTTGATGGACAGCCCCGTGGAGCCAGCCACGCGCAGCCGTTGGATGGCGCCGTCAGGGAAGATCGCCAGCGGCTCGCCGGTGGCGGAAGAGAACAGCAGTACCAGCCCCACCCAGCGCTTGCCCGGCGCCAAGGGTGCCTTCACCCGGCGCAGCCCGTTGCCGTCCTTGGGCCAGGTCACGATATCGGAATTGATGCGGATGGTGCCGACCTCGAGGTCCGGTACGATGCCCGAGGCCATCTTCAGCCAGTACCTGGCGTCTGGGTCATAGGGGGTTTCACTGACCAGGTCGGCGCGGCCGCCGACCACGGCGCGGCCCTCGGCAATATTGCGGTAGGCCGGTTCCAGCGCGGCGATGACGTCGTCCATGGTGAGGAGGTCGTCGACGTCTTCATTGCCGAGGATAAGCGTCATGATCCGGCCTTTCGCGTAGGTTGACACGGCTTGGCGTCTGGGGATTATTGTGCCCGCCCTTATACAAGAAAAACCCCGTAAAGGAACCACGTCATGGCACAGGATCCCGGCCTCGAATCGAAGGCCTTTTCATTCATCCGTTGCGCGCCCAGGCCGTCGAAGCCGCGCCAGGCAGGCCTGACCATCGTCGCCGACCGGGGGCTTGGCATGAACCGGATCGATGATCTCATCGATTCGGCGGGTGATTACATCGATTTCGTCAAGATCGCCATCGGCGCCTGGCGGTTGCAGGACGAGGGTTTTCTCAAGAAAAAGATCGCCGCGCTGAACAAGGCCGCGATCAATACCTTCTTTGCCGGCGACACCACCGAGGCGGCGTTCACCCAAGGGGTGTCCAAGGAATTCTATCAGGCGGTCAAGAAGATCGGCGCCGATGCCGTCGAGGTGTCTTCGGCCCAGGTCACCATGTCGCTGGACGACAAATGCGCGCTGATTGCCATGGCCAAGGGGGCGGGGCTGAAGGTGGTGGCCGAGGCCGGCCAGAAGGGCCATGAGGACTGGACCCGGAGCCTTCCTTACGTGCTGGCGCAGATCGAGGCCTACCGGAAGGCGGGGGCCTGGAAGGTTTTAGTGCAGGGGGAAGGCATCTCCGAAGGGGTGGAAGAGCGCAAGGAGGATTTGCTTCTCAACATCGCCGCGCGCTTCGACATCTTGGACCTGATCTTCCAGGCCAAGGACAGCGCCACCCAGGAATGGTTCGTCTCCACCCTGGGCCCGGGCGTCAACCTGGACATCGACGATCACCAGGTGCTGGACGTGGAACTGATGCGCCGGGGCTTACGCAAGCGCGGCGTGTTCGGCCTGTTGGGAAGCCTGTAGCTGCCCCTCACGCCCGGAACCGGGCGAGGCCCGAGAGGTCGGGCGCGGCGCCCAAGGTGGTGCAGAAATCCAGCAATTCCTCGCCGCGGGCGGCGGGCCAGCCGCCGTAAGAAATATTCCCGTGGAATTTCTCCACCAGTTCCGCCCGGGTCAGCGGTTCCTTCCGGCCGCCGCGCATATGGGGCTGGCGCAATTCCCTGACGGTCCCATCCTTGAAAGTGACGCGGATGTGGCCGGTGTAATTAATGGGATATTCGTTGTCGGGATCGATGACGTAGGTAATCTTGCGGCAGAGCGCCAGCACTTCGGCGGCCTTGGCGCGGGTATCGGTGAACTGGTCGAGGCCGGCATCGCCGTCGAAGAACCCCACCGCCATGCAGAACGGCATGGAGAACTTGGCGGCGTAGCCCGACGGCGGGTC
>JAPUGG010000079.1 GCA_027292975.1 Alphaproteobacteria bacterium
GCTACAGTCGGCTGTCACCGTCCCGCCCCGGTAGAGGCCCGGGGCGGCGCAACGAGGAGCTCGGGACAATACCAAGGGACGCTCATCATGACCCATAGAGACGGCTTACCAAGGTTTTCGGGCCTAAGCGTGCGCGGTGGCGATGCGGGGCATCGCGAAGCGTGCGCGACGCCGTCCGAAAGCCTTGGTAAGCCGCCGTTGCGGTCGCGTATGCGGCCCGTCGGAGGGCGTCGAAAAGTTTTTACGATGCACCGCATCGCCTGCAACTTTCCTCCTACCCGACGAGCCGCCTACGCGATCTCTATGAATCATGATCAGCGCTCCTTGGTATAGATGGGGCGCCTCGGTCGCGGCACACGGTCCATTCGCCAACGGCCCCCGGTATTCGGTGCACACGAAAAAAGCGCGTGACGCCCCGAGGGGTGCCGGCCGAACGAAAGGGTGGCCCGGGTCACGGCGGCCGAAAAGGGGAAAACCCGGCATCCTGGGCGAACCCGGGACGCCGGGTTTAGGTTTCCGTCTGACCGATCAGTCGGGCAACGTGAACACGGTCAAGACGCCGCCCAGCTGGGTGTAGTTGCTCAGCGCCTGGTACGCGCCGACCGCGCCCAGACCGGCGGTGGGCTCGGTCAGGCCCGCGGCCAAACCGATGCCCGCCCAACCGCCAATGCCCGACAGCACGGCAATGTACTGCTTGCCTTTGTGCATGTAGGTGTTGACGTTGCCGATGATGCCGGACGGGGTCTTGAAGCGGTACAGCTCCTGGCCGGTGTTGGCGTCCACGGCCTTCAGATAGCCCTCCAGCGTGCCGTAGAAGACCACGTCGCCGGCGGTTGCCAGCGCGCCGCTCCACACCGAGAAGGGCTCCGGGTTGGACCATACGATCTTGCCCTCGCCCGCATCCCAGGCGATGAAGTTGCCGAGATGGGTGCCGCCCGGCGCCGGAAACATGCTGAGCGTGGCGCCGACGTACGGCTGACCGGCGGTGTATGCCACCTTGAACGGCTCGTAGTCCATGCACAGGTGGTTGGTGGGCACGTAGAACAGCCCCGTCCTCGGTGAGAACGCCGCCGGCTGCTGGTCCTTGGAGCCGAGCGCCGCCGGGCAGACCCCCTTGGTGTTCACGTCCGCGCCGTTCTGGTCGGTGCTGTATTTGGATACCACCTGGGGACGGCCGGTCTTCATGTCCACATGGGTCGCCCAGTTGACGGAGGGATCGTATTTCTCCGCCACCAGCAACTCCCCGGTCGCACGGTCGAGGGTATAGCCAAAACCGTTCCGGTCGAAGTGGACCAGGACCTTGCGCATCTTGCCCTTGACCGGGATGTCGGCGAGGATCATCTCGTTGACGCCGTCGAAGTCCCACTCGTCGTGGGGCGTCATCTGGTAGACCCACTTGACCATGCCGGTGTCCGGGTTGCGGGCCCAGATGGTCATGGACCAGCGGTTGTCGCCGGGACGTTGCGTCGGGTTCCACGTGCTGGGGTTCCCCGATCCGTAATAAATCAGGTCCAGGTCCGGATCGTAGGAGTACCAGCCCCAGGTGGTGCCGCCCCCGATCTTCCACAGGTCGCCCTTCCACGTGTTGGTTCCCGAATTCTTACCCACCGGCTTGCCCAGATGGGTGGTCTTTTGCGGGTCCATGAGGGTGTCGGAGTCCGGCCCCACGGAGTAGCCGCGCCAGACGCGCTTGCCTGTCTTGATGTCATAGGCGGTTATGTGACCCTGCACGCCGAACTCGCCGCCGCTGATTCCGACGATCACCTTGTCCTTGACGATCATCGGCGCGCTGGTCCCCGTGGCGCCCTTTTTGGGATCGCCGTTGCGGGCGCTCCACACCTTCTTGCCGGTCTTGGCGTCAAGCGCCACCAGTGTGGCATCGGCCTGGTACTGGAAGATCTTGCCGTCGGCATAGGCCACGCCACGGTTCACCGTGTCGCAGCACATCACCGGAATGGTGTCCGGATCCTGCTTCGGCTCGTACTTCCAGATTATCCGGCCATCGTCGTTCAGATCCAGCGCGAAAACGATGTTGGGAAAGGGCGTGTTGATGTACATGGTGTCGCCGATGACCAGCGGGCCGCCTTCGTGGCCGCGCAGGACGCCGGTCGAGAAGGTCCATGCGGTCTGAAGCTTGCCGACGTTGCCCTTGTTGATTTGACTCAAGGCGCTGTACCGCGTGTTGGCGTAGTCGCCGGTGGGCATCACCCACTCCGCCGGATTGCCCTGCATCACGAGGAGCTCTTCGTTCGCCTGCACCGGGTTCGGTGCCGCGAGGAGCACCGCGGCGGGCACCGCGACGAGCAAAGAAGCCGTACGTACGTGTCTCATGAGAAATTGCCTCCCTGACCTATTCCACAGCCCGAACCCGCTCCCGTCCTGAAGGAGGGTCCGGCCGGTTCTTGTTGTCGGTGACTATCTTCTTGTTTACACCGTCTGGACCGTACGACCGACCAGACCGATCGACGGATAGCACCTCCCCTTTCACCCCCTGGGAAAGCGCTGTCTTCGTGATTTCGGCGTCCACCGTCGAATAGCCAAGCAGATGCGGGACGCGTCTTTTCCCAGAGCCAAAGAGCGTAAAAAATGGTACCCGCAACCAGCACGCAAGGGCAAGCCCAATCGTAGGGCGTGGACCGTTTGCCGCCTTGACCTGTAGGGCGCCCGGACGTAACACCGTCTCTCCGTTGGCACAGGTTCGTTTATGATATTCCGGAAATTCCGGACGTTGTCGAAGGCGAGGGCGCCGGTCGCCCGCCAACCGGCGCGCCGGCCGGTGGCGTATTTGGGCGCGCTGGCGGGTTCCCTTGTGGTGGCCGCGTCCTTCGCGGTTTCGGCGCCGGCGGCCTTTGCCGCCGACCTTAGCGCCCGCCAGGTCAAGGACATTCTTGCCGAGGCCGGCCCCGGAAAGCGGCCCGATCTTTCGGGCAAGGACCTGTCGGGACTGGACCTTCGGGGCCTGGACTTCAAGGGCGCGAACCTGATGGGCGCCGTCATCAAGGGCGCCGATCTTTCGCGGGCCAACCTCAGCCACGCCAATCTCGACCTCGCCATCCTGCGCCAAGCCAATCTGCAGGGCGCCAACCTCAGCCGGGCCAGCCTGTTTTCCGCGGTCCTGGTCGGCGCCGACCTGAGGGGCGCCAACCTGGCCGGCGCCCGCCTGATCGCCAATCTGGAACGGGCCGACCTCGGCGGCGCCAACCTGGAAGGGGTGAGAGGCGGGGCCGACATGAAAAACCAGCCGATGGGCCTGATGCGCCTGTCGCTCAGGAAAGCCAACCTCAGGGGGGCCAATCTCGCCGGCGCCGATCTGTCGCGGGCGCTTCTCGAATTCGCCGACCTTTCGGGCGCCAACCTGACCGGCGCCAACCTCATGCGCGCCGACCTCTCGGCCGCCGATCTGTCGGGGGCGGACCTGTCCCACGCCGATCTCACCCGGGCCAACCTGCTCGACGCCCGGCTGCTCGGCATCCGGGGCCGCGCCACCATCAAGGGGCTGGACACCGCCAAAAATCTCGACACCGCGCTGTTCGATTAGGCGGCGGCCCGGGTCAGAAGCACGCCAGTTCCGCCTCCGCCTGCGCCCGCTTCAGGTCGCCGACGACCGCCTTCATCCAGGGCGAGTCCCGGAACACGGTGCTCTTTTCGCCCCCCACCTGGCGCATGCGCAGGATCGT
>JAPUGG010000008.1 GCA_027292975.1 Alphaproteobacteria bacterium
AGTGAACGTGTCGTCGCGACCGAACTCTCGGGCAGGGGCGCAAAGGATCTGTACCATGACGGCCTCCGTGCCGGGTTTCGGCGCAGCCACAATTTCATGTACCGGCCCGCCTGTCCCGGTTGCGACGCCTGCCGCCCGGTCCGGGTGGTCACAAGCGCATTCACGCCAAGCCGTTCGCTGGACCGCGTGCGGCGGGCAAACCGTCATGTGACGGCCGAGACCGCCCCGCCCCAGGCAACCACCGAGCAATACGGCCTGTTCGCGCGCTATCAGGCCGAACGGCATCCCGGCGGCGGCATGGACCGCATGTCCTTCAACGAATACCGGGCCATGGTGGAGGAGAGCCCCGTGGATACTTTCGCCACCGAATTCCGCGCCGAGGGCGGCGAACTGCTCGCCGTGATGCTGGCCGACACCCTGCCCGACGCGCTGTCCGCGGTGTACAGCTTTTATGAGCCTGCGCACGCGAAACTGGCGCTCGGCACCTCCATGATCCTGTGGCTGATCGCCGAGGCGAAGCGCCGGGATCTCGACTACGTTTATCTCGGATACTGGATTTCCGGCTGCGCCAAGATGGATTACAAATCCCGCTTCCGGCCGCTGGAGGCGTTGGGCCCCCGAGGATGGGCGCCCCTCGAGCAGGGTCGTGGTGCCGAAATATAAGGATTCCGTATTGGCATGTTCTTCGATGCCCCCACCGTCCCCGCCGGCGGGCGTCACATGGAGCTAAGAACCATCGGCACAGGGGGGTGAGCCGATGTATCGCCGTCATTTTGTGGGTGGAGCCGCGACCGGCCTCGTGGGCGAACGGCGCCGTCGCCCTGATCCGTAGGAAGGCACCGTCAAATGTGGGGGCGTTCAGGCCCCCTCTCCGTTTGGGCCAGGGTTTCCAGGTCGGAACTCGGCTATTGGCAGGAGATCTTCCGCGCCTCGTTGCCGTTGCCGAGGTAGGAAATCTCGCAGGCCATGCCGACCTTGAGCTTGCCGCGCGAGCCCGGCTTGCCGCCGATAAATACCTCGGTCCTCGAGCGGCTGACTTTGACCTTGTGTTCACCGCCCTTGACCTTGAAGGCGAGCCGGCGCCCGCCGCGCTTGACCGAGGTCAGCACCGTCTTGGCCTTGACGATGGTGGTAGAGGCCACCGGGCCGCCGGCCCGGGCCCATCCGGCGTTCCAGGCCTTTTGCACCTCGGGAAACACCGTGACGAGGCTTTCCGGCGTGCGAAGCGCGGTCCTCTTTCCCTTTATTTCGTTCCAATACTGCACCATGCCCTTGTCCTGGAGGTCCTTGTGCACCGGCGACGCCCTGGTGGTGAAATACTGCGCCACCTGCCCTTCCTTGCTGAGGAACCAGTTGAGGAACAATTTTGCCGAATATGGCGTTTTCGTTCCCTTGATCATCACCAGTTCGGAAATCGTGACGGGGACCGGCTCCGGGCAATGCCAAGCAATCGGCGCCCCTTTTTCGGCGTACCCGAAGACGCGGTAATCGGTGGCCGGGATCGCCGCGTGGAATTCCCCGGCGATGGCCAGCGCGATGATGGCCCGCGCCCCTTCCTTCCGCAGCTGCGGCCGCGCGATGTCGAACAATTTTTCGATGAAATCGCGGGTCCAGGCCTCGCCTTGGGCCAGCCAAAGCGGAAGGATCCAGTTATGGGGCCGGTTGGAAATGCCGATGTTGCGCTTGTGCAAGGCCTTGATGGTGAGGATGTCTTGCCAGCGCTTCGGCAGGTCCTTCTTCTTGAGCAGGGTGGTGTTGTACGCCATGCACCAGTATTTCAGTTTTTCGCCGATCCACAGGCCGTCCTTGGCCCGCATGGTCGGATGGGTGCGGGTGAAATTGGGGAGGTCGCGCAGATCCACGAGCGCGCCCGCCTTGCGGTAAAGCTTCATGCTGCCGCCGATGGCGGCGATGATATCGGCCAGCACGCGCCCCTCCATGAAGGCGATCAGGGGCTTGTCGACCCGGCCGACGCGGCTGGTTCGGTAGTGGGAGATTTCGACGAACGGGTAACGCGCCTTGAACGGCGCGATGAAGACCGGCCATTCCCTGCTGGTGAAGTTCCCGATGTACCGCACCTTGCCTTCCAACTTGGCGCCGGCGATCCAAGCCGCGGGCATTTTCAGTTCCTGATCCAAACCCGAAAGGATGCCGGCATCCATCTTGAGGGCGGCCAGCATATCCCGGGTTGACTTGGGAAGATCGGCCGCGGCCAAGTGTTGGGACAGGCCGAGAGCGGCGGCAAAGGTGCAGATCAGAATCGAAAATCGCAGAAGAGATCGAATCGAAAGTCGCATCATGGGCTCCCTATTTGCTGGCTTGGCGCTCATGGCGCGCGGCCGATTGTGCCGGTTCGACCGGTCATCTTCCCGCCAACATACCCCATCAGTGGGCCGGGCCGAGGCGGATCGGTGCCCGGCCACGGGGAAGTTCAGGGTTTGACCACCTCAAAGCCGGTGACCCCTTTTTCCTGGTATTGCCGGTAACGGACGCCGCCGCAGGCGTAAATGTCGGTGGCGCTCGATTTGGACGCCCAGGAATCGTAGACGCAGGCGGCGGGCAGGGCAGCGCGCCTGGTCGGCTGGAGCTTCCCCTTGGCTTCCGCCCGGCGCTTCTTTTCGGCTTCCGCCCGGCGTGCTTTCGCCCTTTCGATTGCTCCATGATCCAACCCGACAGCATGACCCTCATAGCCCGTGACCCCGTTTTCCTCGTAGCGCCGATAATAAACGCCGCCACAGGCATAGATGTCGGAAGAATAGGACGCAGACGCATTGTAATCGTAAACGCAATCGGCGGGCAGGGTGGCTCTCCTGGTGCCCTCGAGCTTCTTGTCGGCTTCCCCGCGCTGCTTCTCTTCGGCTTCCCTTTCCGCGACTTTGCGTTTTGCCCTCCGCCTTGACCTCTTTGTTCCACTCGCATGGGCTTTGGAGAGCGTTAGCCGCAAAACCATTTTAGCCTGCACCACTCCGGCCGGCGGGGGAGCGGAGGCAATCGAAGGACTGGAAATATCGTCTAAGGTCACGCTGGCCCCGAAACCGATAGCACAACCGAGCAGCGCGCCTATGGCATGCTTAACTCTCGCCCACATCGGCGCTCTCCTTTCCATAGGCTGCAAATCTCGAACCCTGGGGCATGATAATTTAAAGTCTATAAAAAACGGGGTTCTACGCTAACCGACCACGCAAAACACGTCCATCCTTAACTCGGATGGCATGGGATTCGGGCTTCCGCCAGGGCGCCCCGGGGCGCGTCACGAAAAGCGGTTGGTGCGCGGGAAGCCCTTGGGCGGCAGGCGCCCGGCCTGGGCCCGTTTGCCGATCCAGGCGGCGAGATCGGTCTCCGTGCGGGTCCGCTCACCAAGGCTCCACGACAGGCCGGCCGCCAGATCGAAGGTGGTAATATCGGAAAGCCCGCCCTGGCGGTAGGACTGCAGCTTGACGCCGCGGCCGCGCGCCATCTCGGGCAATTCAGACAGCGGAAAAACGAGCAGCTTGCGGTTCTCGCCGATCACCGCGACATGGTCGCCGTCCACCGGCACGCAGGCCTGGGCCTCGACATCGCCGCGCACGTTGAGGACCCGCTTGCCGCCCCGGGTCTGGGCGATCACGCCGTCCTCGGCGGCGACGAATCCGCGCCCGTCGCTGGAGACCACCAGCAGTTTTCGACCGGGCCGGTGCATCATGAGAGCGACGATATCGTGGTCGTTGGCAAGATCGAACATCAGGCGCACCGGTTCGCCATGGCCGCGGCCGGGTGGCAGACGGTCGCAACCGAGCGTATAGAAACGCCCATTGGTCGCGAACAGGATCAGCTTGTCGGTGGTTTCCCCATGCAACCGGTAGGCGGGCCCGTCGCCGTCCTTGTACTTGACCTCGGCGCCGGCCTCGAGATGGCCCTTGAAGGCGCGGATCCACCCCTTGGCCGAACAGACGATGGTCACCGGCTCCTTTTCCACCGCGACGTCCATGGGGATCACCACCGCCGCAGGCGGCGCGCCGATTTCGGTTCGCCGCATTCCCAGCTCGGTCTTGGCGCCGAAGGCCACCCGGGTCTCGCGGATCTCCGCGGCGATCAGGCGCCAGCGCTGCTTTTCGTCCTTGAGAAGGGCGCTAAGCTCTCGGGCTTCCTTGGTCAGGCGGGCGTGCTCCCGGCGGATTTCCGCCTCGTCCAACTTGCGCAAGGCGCGCAGGCGCATGTTGAGGATCGCCTCCGCCTGGGCATCGGTGATCTTCAAGGCCTTGGTCATTTTTGGCTTGGGTTGGTCTTCCTCGCGGATAATCTTGATGACGAGGTCGAGATCGCCGTAGGCGGCGAGGTAGCCGCCGAGAATTTCGATCCGGTTTTCCATCTTGCCAAGCCGGAAGGCGGTGGTCCGCTTGAGCACCACATGGCGATGGTCGAGAAACGCGCGCAACACCTCAGCTAAGTTCAGGACCCGCGGCGTCTGGTCGGCGTCGAGCACGTTCATGTTGAAGGCGACCCGGGTCTCGAGCTCGGTGAGCTGAAACAACTGGGCCATCAGGTGTTCGGGTTCGATGCCGCGCGATCTGGGTTCGATGACGAGCCGCACCTCTTCCGCCGATTCGTCGCGGATATCGCCCACCAGAGGCAGTCTGCGCGCCTCCATCAATCCCGCTACCTTTTCGATGAGCCGGGATTTCTGCACCTGCCAGGGAATCTCAAAAACGACCACCTGGTAGCGGCCCTGGGGAAGCTTCTCCACCTGCCAACTTGCACGGAGGCGGAAGGCGCCGCGGCCGGTCTTATAGGCATCGATGATGGCGCCGCGGGGCTCCACCAGCACGCCGCCGGTGGGAAAATCGGGCCCGGGCACGAAATCGGCGAGCTTTGCGATGGTCGCCTTGGGGTATTTGATCAGGTGCAAAAGCGCGTCGCACAGTTCGCCCGCGTTGTGGGGCGGGATCGAGGTCGCCATGCCGACGGCGATGCCCGTGGCGCCATTGGCAAGCAGATTTGGAAAGGCGGCGGGCAGGACGACGGGCTCGCTTTCTTCGCCATCATAGGTCTCGCGGAAATCGACCGCGTCCTCGTCGATGCCGGCGAGAAGCGCGCCCGCCACCGCGGTCAGCCGCGCCTCGGTGTAGCGCATGGCGGCCGCGTTATCGCCGTCGATGTTGCCGAAATTCCCCTGGCCGTCCACCAGCGGGTAACGCACCGCGAAGGATTGGGCGAGGCGCACCAGCGCGTCGTAGACGGCGGCGTCGCCATGGGGATGATATTTGCCGATGACATCGCCCACCACCCGGGCGCATTTCTTGAACCCGGTGGTGGGATCCAACCTGAGCTTGAGCATGGCATAGAGCAGGCGCCGATGGACCGGCTTGAGCCCGTCGCGCACGTCCGGCAGGGAGCGGGACATGATGGTCGCCAAGGCATAGGCGAGGTAGCGCTCGCCCAGGGCATCGGCCAGCGGGGTGTCTAGGACGGCTGACTCGGTTTCGGCTGTGGCCATCGGCAAGGCACCCCTACGCGGATGAAAATATGCAACTTGTTGCTAAAAACGCAACATATAGTATCTCACTTCCCGAGGGCATCAATAAATCGGTTTCGCGCCGCGGGCATGGCCCGCCCCGTGCCGGCGAAATGATGGCCTTGGAGGAAATACCCGGTGAGCGCCAGGCCGGCGGCGATGTCGATGCGGCTTGGCGCGGCCCCGGGGTCGATGAGGAAACCCGGCAGCGCCAGCAGTTTCTCCCGGTAGGGCGCACCGGCATCCCGGCTCACGGCGCGGCCCGATCGCGGTGAAACGTAGACCAGCTCCTCGGTCGTCCCGGTCGCGGCACAGGCGGAAAGATCGAGACCGAAACCGAGGCAGTCGAGCAGTTTCAGCTCCCAGCGCACATGGGCGGCGATCCAGCCGCGCGTGCCATCCTCCGCGCCCGCGCCCGGCGCCGCTTCGAGCGCGCGCAACAGGCCTAGGGTTTCATGGAAAATGCCTTCATGGGCTTCACGCTCGGCGAGCCCGGCGTCGAGAAGCGCCAGCGCCGCCGTCAGGCCCTTGAGCCGCAGCGGGTCATCCAGCACCCCGGCCGAAAAGCCGTGAATCGCCTCGAGGGTGAAGCTGCCGAGATGCTCTTCCAGGCGCGCGCGCCACACCGCGTCAACCAGGTTGCCGGGCTGGAGCAATCCCTGGCGGCGGCGCGACTGTCCGCCCCTGACAAGGCCCAGATGGCGCCCTTGCCTGGGGGTGAGCAGGCTCACGATGGCGGCCGTTTCCCCGTGCTTGCGGGCCGACAACACCAAGCCTTGATCTCGCCATTCCATAGCCGCCCTATACCACGATTCTTAAGCCCCTGCCTCGATGCGAATTCAGCCGTTGAAATCGAGACCCATCTCGCGGTAATGCTCCGGGCGCTCCATCCAGTTGGGCCGCGCCTTGACGTGCAGGAACAGATGGACCTTGCGGCCCAGCAATTTTTCGAGCTCACCCCGGGCGGCGGCGCCGATAGACTTGATGCGGGCACCGCCCTTGCCCACCACCATGCCTTTTTGGCTTTCACGCTGGATCAAGATGGTCTGGTCGATCCTGACCGCGCCGTCCTCGCGCTCCTCCCAGGTTTCGGTTTCCACGGTCAAGGCATAGGGGAGCTCCTGGTGAAGCTGGAGGAAGGCCTGTTCGCGGGTGATCTCGGCCGCCATCACCCGCATGGGGACATCGGTCAGCTGGTCTTCGGGATAGAGCCAGGGGCCCGGACGAAGTCCCTCTTCAAGGTGATCCACAAGGTCGTCGACGCCATCGCCGGTGGCCGCGGAAATCATGAAAATACGCTCGAACACCCCGGAAGAGTCATGGACGCGGGTCACCTCGAGCAGCGATTCCGCCCGAACCAGGTCGATCTTGTTCAAGGCCAGCACCGCCCGCGCCTTGACGCGCTTCAACCCGGCCACGATGTCGGCGGTATCGGGATCCATCTTGCGCGGCGACTTTGCGGCGCGGTCCCCATCGACCACCACCACCGCCAGATCCGCGTCGACAATGCCCGACCAAGCGGCGGCGACCATGGCACGTTCCAGACGGCGCTTGGCCGTGAAGATCCCCGGCGTGTCGATAAAGATCAGTTGCGCAAGCCCGCGAATGGCGATGCCCGACATGCGGCTTCTGGTGGTCTGCACCTTGGGCGTGACGATGGCGATCTTGGTCCCGACGATGCGGTTGAGTAGGGTCGATTTTCCCGCATTGGGGGCACCCGACAGCGCGATGAAACCGCACTTTCTCTCGCCTTCGGCAGGGGGCGCGGCTGGACCATCAGTCATCGCCGGGATCCTCCGTTGCCAATTGGCGGCCCTCGCCGTCACCTTCGATCCTTGCCAGCAGCTCCCGCGCCGCGCCCTGTTCGGCGCGGCGTTTAGATCCAGCCTTGGCGCGGGCGGGTTCCTCGCCTTGCACCACGACTTCGATGGTGAACACGGGATCATGGGCCGGCCCGGCTTGGTCCACCACGCCATAGTCGGGCAAGGGCAACTTGCGCCCCTGGGCCCATTCCTGGAGACGTGTCTTGGGGTCCCGCGCCGCCGTGCCCGCTTTCTCAAGCAACGGCCGCCAGTTGGCGAGGATGAAACGCCGGGCCGCCGCCAGCCCCCCATCAAGATAGAGCGCGCCGATAACGGCTTCACAGGCATCGGCCCGGATCCCTGCATTTTCGCGCCCGCCGGTGCGCGCCTCGCCCTCGGCGAGGGTTAAGAAACGTCCCAGCTCAAGGCCCACCGCGACTTCCTCCAGCGCTTCGCGACGGACCAGTCCGCTGAGACGGCGGGCGAGGTCTCCCTCGGGCGCATCGGGGAAACTTTCCAAGAGCAGGTCCGCGACCACCAGGTCCAATACCCGGTCACCCAGGAATTCGAGGCGTTCATAGCCGAATCGATGAAGTTCCGGTTGCGCGGCGCTGCGGTGGGTCAACGCCTCGGCGAGCAAATCCGGGCTCGCGAATCGGTGGCCCAGGGCCTCGGCCAGGGCATCGAGCGACCCATTCCGCCCCTTGTCCCGGCTCTGTTCCGCCATCGGCCCCGCGACCCCGCCGCTTATTCCACGCTTTCGAAGAACCGGGAAAACCGGGTCGCCGTGGGCCATTTCCAGAACTCCCACCAGCGCGCCGTACCGTCGGTCGAGAAGAACAAGATCTCGGCGCGGCCCACCAGATTTTCGGCCGGGATATAGCCGACATGGTTGAGCACGCGGGAATCCAGCGAACCGTCCCGATTGTCCCCCATGGCGAAATAATGGCCCTTGGGCACCAGGTAGACGGGCGTGTTGTCGAGATGGTCGCTATCGGACATCTCGATGATGAAATGGGTACGGCCGTTGGGAAGGGTTTCCACGTAACGCGCCATGGCGACGGCATTGCCCAATGGGTCGCGCTGGATCAGATCAGCGACGCGCCGCCGCTTGACCGGCGTGCCGTTGATATGAAGGATGCCGGCCCGCATCTGGATGCGGTCGCCGGGCAGGCCGATGATCCGCTTGATGTAATCGGTCTTGTTGTCGGTGGGCAGCTTGAAGACGGCGACGTCCCCGCGTTCGGGCGCGGAGGCGAAAATGCGCCCGGAGATCAGCGGCAGGCCGAACGGCAGGGAATGACGGCTGTAGCCGTAAGACAGTTTGGAAACGAACAAGTAGTCGCCGACCAGAAGCGTCGGGATCATCGATCCCGACGGAATGTTGAAGGGCTCGTACGCGAAGGCCCGCACCACGACGGCGATCAAGATCGCGTAGATTACGGTTTTGAGGGAATCCGCCCAACCGGCAAATTTTCCGCCGGTGCCGTTTCTTACTTTCTTTTCGGGCTGGACATGGGCCATTTAAAACTAACCTAACCTATTGAATTTCAAAGAATAACCTGCGATCCAAGGGCGCGTAAGCATGCATGCGCCATGACCACTGTCAAGGGAAAGCGTGGGCGGTGCGCCGCTCTCATCTTCAAGGCGTTATGGGAACCGCGCTGATGACGACGATGGCTTGGGCCAGGGGCGGTTCATCGCTGAGCGACACTTCGATCCGGGCCTCGCATCCGTCGGGAAGAATCTCGTCGAGCCGCGCCAACGCGCCCCCGGTCAGCGCCATGGTGGGCTTGCCCGAATCCAGGTTCACGACCCCCATGTCGCGCCAGTAGACGCCGCGGCGCAATCCCGTGCCCAACGCCTTGGAGCAGGCTTCCTTGGCGGCGAAGCGCTTGGCGTAACTTTCGATCCTGTTGGCGCGATTTTCCGATTTGCTGCGCTCGAGATCGGTGAAGATGCGCCCAAGAAAGCGTTCGCCATGCCGTTCGATGGTGCGCCCGATGCGCCGGGTGTCGATGAGGTCGGTGCCGAGGCCGATGATCACGGATCGGGCGCCTTACGCGCTCTTTTGGCCGGAGGCCTCGGCCCGCGCCTTGTCCATCAGGGCCCGCATGCGCTTGATCGCGGAATCCAGGCCGGAAAAGATCGCCTCCCCCACCAGGAAATGCCCGATGTTGAGTTCCCGGATTTGCGGGATCTCGGCGACGGCGCCGACGGTATCGAAACTCAAGCCATGGCCGGCATGGCATTCGAGCCCGGCTTCCGCGGCAAGGGCCGCGCCCGTCCTGATACGCTCGAGCTCTTGTTCACGGGTTTTCCCGCCCGCGTCGCAATAGGCGCCGGTGTGCAGCTCCACCACCGGCGCGCCGATGGCGGCGGCGGCTTCGATCTGGCGCGGATCGGGGTCGATGAACAGGGAAACGCGAATGCCGGCGCCCGCCAGTCGCTCGACGTAATCGGCCAAGAGGTCATGTCCCCGGGTTACGTCCAATCCCCCTTCGGTGGTCAGCTCCCGACGCTTTTCGGGAACGATGCAGGCGGCGTGGGGCTTGTGGCGCAGGGCGATGGCCAGCATCTCTTCGGTGGCCGCCATCTCGAGGTTGAGCGGCAGCTCGATCTCCCGGCGCAGCGCCATGATATCGTCATCGGAAATGTGCCGGCGGTCTTCCCTAAGATGGGCGGTGATGCCGTCGGCTCCCGCCCGGGCGGCGATCCGCGCGGCCCTCAACGGGTCCGGATGGCCCCCGCCCCGGGCATTCCTGATGGTTGCCACATGGTCGATATTGACCCCCAACCGCAGGCTTGGCCATGGGGTGGCAGCCGGAACCGTCATTGGATGCCTCCGGACCCTTCCCTGGCCAGCGCGCGTCGCGCCAGACGGGCGCTCCGACGGGACTGATACCCTTGGACCAAGCGCCTGATCGGCCAGAACATTATCAGCCAGATCAATATCCCAGTGGGCAGCGAACCGGCCAGCATGGGAAGCAGGACATCCATCGGATGATCCCACACATAGCCCGGGGTGATGGTCTCGCTGCCGAGCTGGTCGGGCGATCCAAGCATCCAGCTTCCCAGGTTGTAAATCCAAAGCCAGATGAACGGAAAGGTCCAGGGGTTCCCCACCGCGGTACCGATGGCCGAGGCCAGGATCGACCCGCCGATGATCCAGGCCAACAACCCCGCCAACACGAAATGAAACCCCATCAACGGTGTCATGGACGCCGCGGCGCCACAGGCGAAGCCAGCGGCAATGGCATAAGGCGTCCCCGGCAGGCGCCGGACCCGGTGGACGAGATACCGGGTTGCGCGCAGCCACCCTGAACGGGGCCAGACCAGGTTTCTGGCCCGCGCCCCAAGCGATGGCTTATGCCGGCGGTCGAACATCACGGATTCGGCAACCTCTCATCCACGCGCCCGCTCTACCGAGTTGATGGCCGGGGTCGCGCGCAGTGCGGCAATTATATTGCTGAGATGCTTAAGATTTTCCACCTCTACGTCGATGGCCATTTCAAAAAAGTCGGTCGACCGGTAAGTGATCTTGAGGTTGAGAATATTTCCGAGGTTCTTGGCGATTACCGTCGACAGCGACGACAGCGCGCCGGGCTCGTTGATCACCGTGACATGGATTCGGCCCACCCGATTTTCCGCCAGGTCCACGTCCCAGGCGACATCCAGCCAACGCTCCGGCATCTCGGAAAAGCTTTCCAAGGTGTCGCAATCAATGGTGTGGATGGTCACGCCCTTGCCCGGGGTGACGATGCCGACGATGCGGTCGCCGGGCAGCGGATGGCAGCAATTGGCGTAATGAAGCGCCATGCCGGGGGTGAGACCCTTGATGGGCACCGCGGAACTGCCGGACTTTTTTTGCTCGCGTTCCCTTCGCGCATGGGCCAGGGCCACTACCTTGCCTCGGGTCCCGGTTTCGACTTCCTCCTTGAGGCCCGGGAATACCGCCACCAGGACCTCGCGCGCCCGCAGCATGCCCGAGCCCACGGCGGCGATCAGGTCTTCGACGTTGTCATGGCGGAAGATTTTCAACACACCGCGCAGCGCCCGGTCCGAATAGGTGTAATCGAATTCCTCGAACGCCTTCTCTAAGATGGCCCGCCCCAGATAGGTGTACTCCTGCACCTCCCGGGTCCGAATGAAGCGGCGGATGGCGGAGCGCGCCTTGCCGCTGACCACGAAAGTCTCCCATGTCGGCGACGGAGTCTGCGCCTTGGAGGTGATGATCTCCACCTGGTCGCCGTTTTCCAGCCGGGTCCGGAGCGGCATGATCCGTCCATTGATCTTGGCGCCGACGCAGGTATCGCCGATGTTCGAATGCACCGCATAGGCGAAATCGACCGGCGTCGCGCCGCTGGGCAGGTTGATCAGGTCACCGCGCGGCGTGAAACAGAACACATTTTCCTGATACATTTCCAGCTTGGTGTGCTCGAGGAATTCCTCCGGGCCTTCGGCGTGTTCGAGGATCTGAAGCAGCTCCCGCATCCAGCCGAATTTCCGGCCCTCCCGTTCCGGCATTTCACCCTGTTTGTATTGCCAGTGGGCGGCTACGCCCCGCTCGGCGATATCGTGCATCGGGTGGGTCCGGATCTGGATTTCGATCTTGTTGCGGCCGGGTCCGATGACGCAGGTATGGATGGAACTGTACCCGTTGGGCTTGGGCGTCGAGATGTAGTCATCGAAGCGCCCCGGCACCACGGGATAGGCGCCGTGCAGTACGCCCAAGGCCTGGTAACACTGCGCGGTGTCGTCGACCAGGATACGGAAGGCGATGATGTCGGCGAGCTGTTCGAAGGCCACCCGCTTGCGCTGCATCTTCGCCCAGATGGAATAGGGACGCTTTTCGCGGCCGGTGACGATGGCGGAGATCCCGGCGTCTTCCAAGGTCTTGGACAATTCCTCGATGATCTCCTTGGCGAGGCTGCCGCCCTGCTCGCGCAGGAATTCGAGCCGGGCAAGAATGGAATCATGCGCTTCGGGGTTGATTTCGACGAACGCCAGGTCCTCGAGTTCATCCTTCCATGCGCGCAAGCCGATGCGCGCGGCCAGAGGCACGAAGATCTCCATGGTTTCGACGGCGATGCGCCGGCGTTTTTCGGCGCTCTTGATATGCTGGAGCGTGCGCATGTTGTGCAGCCGGTCCGCCAGCTTGACCAGCAGAACCCGGATATCCTCGGACATGGCGAGCAGAAACTTGCGGAAGTTTTCCGCTTCCCTGGTGTGATCCGACTGTAATTCGATTCGCGACAGCTTGGTGACGCCGTCGACCAACCGGGCCACATCGGGGCCGAAAAGACGCTCGATTTCCTCGATGGTGGCAAGGGTATCTTCGACGGTATCGTGGAGCAACGCGGTGACGATGGAATCCTGATCGAGCTTGATGTCCGTCAGAATTCCCGCCACTTCCAAGGGATGGGAAATATAGGGATCGCCCGAGGCCCTTTTCTGGGCCCCGTGGGCCTTCATGGAGAAGACATAGGCCCGATCAATCAGGTCTTCATCGACCGCGGGTTCATAGGCCCGCATCTTTTCGACCAATTCGAATTGTCGGATCATCCCAAGCACCTGGCAAACGCGTCTCGACCCGGACGTGGCGGCCCCGGTCGAGCATCGTTGGTGCCGGAGCCCGTGACCCAGCCCGGAATCAGCTCTCTTCCGTGGCGGCCTTTTCCGTGGCGCCCTCTTGCGGTTCCGTGACGGCCTCTTCCGGTTCCGTGGCGGCTTCTTCCGGTTCCGTGACGGCCTCTTCCGGTTCCGTGACGGCCTCTTGCGGTTCCGTGGCGGCCTCTTCCGTTTCCGTGGCGGCCTCTTCCGTTTCCGTGGCGGTCTCTTCCGTTTCCGTGGCGGCCTCTTCCGGTTCCGTGGCGGTCTCTTCCGCGGCGGCCCTGGGGACATCGGAAATCTCGGCCCCGGCCTCCACCGCCTCTTGCCCCACCGTCAACACGTTTTCGGCGATCTCTTGCTGGATTAGGGTCGTATCCTCGGCCGCCGTCTGCGTCGGCCCGCCGGGGTCGAGGCTTTTGCCCACGGACAGGTCGTCGAGGTCTTCGTCCTCCAACTCTTCCTGCTCCACATGACGCTGGAGGCCCAGGATCACCGCCTGCTCGAGCTCTTCGGGATCGACGGTCTGTTCGGCGATTTCGCGCAAGGCGACCACCGGGTTCTTGTCGTTGTCCCGGTCGATGGTGAGGGCGGTGCCGGCCGAGATGTCCCGCGCACGCTGGGAAGCGGCCATGACGAGATCAAATCGATTGGGTATTCTGAGGATGCAATCCTCGACGGTAATGCGGGCCATTCAGGTGCTCCAAACGCTTAAGTGTTGTCTCACTATATATGGGCTAAGGGGTTCAAAAGCAAGGATGATCGCCGGGGCTCGAAGGACCGGCTCAGGACGACGGGCAAGGCCGCGCCGTTTGCCCGCCAGGCAACCTGGCGATGAGCAAAGCTAACGGTGTTTCGTCGCCGGGATGGCGCCAATCCGGGGCGATTTCCGCCAAGGGCAGCAAAACGAAGGCACGCTCAAGCATGCGCGGATGGGGAAGAACCGGGCAGGCATCGGGGCCGGTGATGACCGCGTCATAGGTGAGGAGGTCCAGATCGAGGACGCGCGGCGCATTGGGCGCACCCCGCTCCCGGCCGATTTGGTACTCGATGTCAAGCAAGACATCGAGCAACGGCCCCGGGTTCAGGGCCGTCTCGACACGGACCACGCCGTTGACGAACCATGGCTGGTCGGATGCCGGGACCGGCGCGCTCTCATACCATGGCGAACGTGCGGTAACCGTGATCGCCCTTGCCTCCATGGCCGCGATGGCGGCTTCAAGGGTTTTCGTAGGCGGCCCGAAACCGACCGAGGGCAGATTCGCACCAAGTCCGATCAGAATCATGGAACCCCGCCTGCAAACACTGTTATGATTCACCGTGTTCTCACTTAGGACTATTCCAAGTGCATTGTCTGGAGCAGCGTATTACCGCTCGGGAGACGCATATTTAGCCTGCACCAATATACGCCCGTCCGCCGACGGGCCCACCCATTGAAGACAAGGACTTTGAAAAATGCCTTTTTATCCGGAAGACCGGATCGCGTTGTTTATTGACGGAGCCAATCTGTATTCATCTGCGCGAAATCTCGGATTCGACATCGATTACAAGAAATTACGCGCGCTGTTCGGGGCCAAGGGCCGGCTCGTCCGCTCCTTTTACTACACCGCGCTGATCGACGACCAGGAATATTCTCCCCTTCGCCCCCTGGTGGATTGGCTGGATTACAACGGTTACACCCTGGTCACCAAACCGGCGAAGGAATTCACAGATTCCGAGGGCCGCCGGCGCATCAAGGGCAACATGGATATCGAATTGGCCATCGACATGCTGGAGATGGTGGACCGGCTCGACCATGTGGTGCTTTTTTCCGGGGATGGGGATTTCCGCCGCCTGGTGGAGGTGGTGCAGCGCAGGGGCGTCCAGGTGACGGTGGTTTCGACCACACGGTCCAGCCCACCCATGGTGGCCGACGAATTGCGCCGCCAGGCTGACGTTTTTGTCGATCTTTTTGACATGAAATCGGACATTCAGCGCGATATTCCGCAGCGCGAAGAACCCGCGATCGTCGTCGCGCAAGGGTAATTCGCGGCCCATCGCTTCATGGGGCCGCTTGCCGAACCGGGCCGGGATTGTCCGTTGTGTCCCCGGCTGGTGGACTATCTGGCCGCCTCGCGCGCGGCCCATCCCGATTGGCACAATGCGCCGGTGCCGAGCTTCGGCCCGCTGTCTGCGCGCCTGCTCATCGTCGGACTGGCGCCGGGTTTGCGCGGCGCCAACCGCACCGGCCGGCCATTCACCGGCGACCATGCGGGCGACCTGCTCTATGACACTCTCGCACGATTCGGCTTCGCCAAGGGCGTCGATGGCGCCGATGCCGATGACGGCTTTTCCCTGATCGATTGCCGGATTACCAACGCGGTGCGCTGTGTGCCGCCCGAAAACAAGCCGATCGCCGCCGAGGTCAACGCCTGCCGGCCGTTTCTCGAGAGTGAGATTGCCGCCATGGCGGACTTGCGGGTGATCCTCTGCCTCGGCCGGCTGTCCCATAACGCCGTGCTGCGCGTTCTGGGCCTCGGGCAAAGCGCCGCGAAATTCACCCACGGCGCCCTCCATGACGGTCTATTGGACGGAGTCGCCCTTGCCGACAGCTATAACTGCTCGCGCTACAACACCAACACCGGCCGCCTGACGGCCACCATGTTCGACGGCGTGTTTGCGGGCATCCGGGCGAGGCTGGAC
>JAPUGG010000080.1 GCA_027292975.1 Alphaproteobacteria bacterium
AAAATCTTATCCTCAAGCCGCGGAGCGCCGCCCCGCCTTGCGCCGCGGTCAGAAAACCGGAAACATGACCCTCATGACGACCGCGCCGCCGCCAATCGCCACCCCATAGGGGAGGGGATGGCCCGGAAGCAGCGACAGGGGCCAGTGAACCGATGGCAATCTGGCGCAGACCGGACGAAACAACAACAACACCAGGGCCAGCACGCCACCGAGAATCGAAACGGCGGCGAGGAACGGCAACAGGCGGTCGAATCCGGCCCAGATGGCGAGGGAGGCGAGCAACTTGGCATCGCCGCCGCCCATGAGATTGAAATGGAAAAGAAGCGCGGCGCAGACCAAGACGATGGCGCCGGCGCCGAGATGGCCGAGCCAATCAACCGTGCCCGGGGCAAAGACCGCGGCGACCAAGAACAAGGCCGGAAGCGCCACGACTATGGCGTTGGGGATGCGAAACTTGAGAATGTCAAAAACGCCGGCGGCAACGAGCGAGCCGTAGAACAGAATATCGATCACCAGAGATGGGAGAGAATCCAGGGACATCGCGGGCACGCACTAGCGTTTCTCTTTCGTCCCCTTTGGCCGGCTCTGCGATTTGAAGGCTTCCAACTTCTGCAGGTTGTTGGACGCCGTTTCGTTGAAACTCGGGCTCAGTTGCATGGCACGTGAAAAATAGGCGTCCGCGGCCGCGTATTCACCCTTGATCATGGCGATATAGCCGATGTTGTTGAGCACCGAGGGGAGATCTTGCTTGGACGCCCCGGCGATCGCCTCCACATAACGGCCCAACCACGCCTGGGCCAAGCGGATGTTCATTCGCGTGACCTTGAGGAGGGGGTTCAATTTCAAGGCCGCCCTGAAATCGACGATTGCGTCTTCATATCGGGATTGCATCAGCTTGGAAAAGCCCCGATTGTTGAACAACGCCGGCTTGTCACGCCTTAGTTTCAGGGCACGGTTATAGCTCTGCTGGGCCCGTTTCCAATCCTTCACGGAATCATAGAAATAGCCGAGTCCGTTCCAAGCCCTCCACAACCCACCATCCAGAGAGACCGCTTTATCGAAAGCCTGCTTAGCCGCGGCGCGCCGGCCCTGCTGAAGTCTTGCCACGCCGATCCCCTGGTAGGACCTGGCAAGTAGTTTTTCCTCTTTGACAAGCGATTTGAAGGTCTCCATGGCCCGCCCGTAACGGGCCTGGCGTAGAAAGATCTCCCCACGGGCGAGGCGTGCTTCCACGCTCTTCGGATTGATATAGAGCACACGAACACGAAGAGCATCGGCCGTGGCGACGTTGCCCTCCTCGAGAGCACGATAGATGTCCTTGATGAAACGCGCTTCCTGCTCTTTTTTCTGTTTACCCGACACCTCGGGTGCGGTGGGTTTCTTGACCACCTTGTCGTCCGGCGTGCTGGCGCATCCGGCCAGTGCGGCTAGGCAAAAGCAGAAAACGAATAATCTTGGCGTCACGAGAGGCGATTTAGTCCGTGTCAATCACTTGAATTTGGAGATGAGTCCGCGATCGAAACTCAACAGATCACCGCCCAAAACCAATCGCAGGTCCGATCCCAGCACCGCGTTGCGCCGCAAATCTGGGGGGACCGGCAAAACACCGCTTAGGGACTTTGCGTTGGCCATATGCCCCGGTTTGAAATAGAGCACCGAAACCTGGTTATTGAAGCTCTTGGCATTGGTCAGGCGTGAGTTGGACATGCCGTGGCCGACGAGATACCGCCTCATCCGGGCAGCCATATGCAACCGCCCCGCCCCGTTGGAAATTTCAAGGCGAACGGCCTTTTTCAACGCCGCAAATTGATCCGCGGCATCCTTGGAGGCCAATTTCCCTTTGCCAAGGCCCCTGCCGGGATCCGTGCGGGTGGGCTCGATATCGGCCGCCAACGCCGCGATCTTGACCGGGCGATCCACCTGATCGGGCGTCTTCGCCATGGCGGGTGACGGATCCTTGAGCGCCGCCAGGGGGGCGGCGCTCTTCGCCCAGGCGGCCGCTTCGGCCTTGGCGAGCGCCGCGCGAACGTCACGCGCGACGTCTTCGTTCAGCTTCGGCAGATCGGCCAACCCACTGTCAGCGATACCCGGCTTGACCGGGCGGGTGTCGGCGGGAGACCCGATCGATGCGTAGGATTCCGACTCAATGGTCTTCGTCGATCCGGTTTCGGGGGCGGGTGCCGGGACCGGGGGCTCACTCCTCGCCGGCGCGGCCGCTTCGATGTCGACCGCCAACGCCGCGGTCTTGACCGGGCGATCCACCTGATCGGGCGTCTTCGCCATGGCGGGTGACGGGACCGGGGGCTCACTCCTCGCCGGCGCGGCCGCTTCGGTCTTGGCGGGTGCCGCGCGAACGTCACGCGCGACGTCTTCGTTCAGCTTCGGCAGATCGGCCAACCCACTGCCAGCGATACCCGGCTTGACCGGGAGGGTTTCGGCGGGAGACTCGATCAATGCATAGGATTCCGGTTCGATGCTCTTCGTCGATCCGGTTTCGGGGGTGGATGCCGGCACCGATGCGGCGACGTCAGGACCCACGCGTGCGCTACCGACCCTGATCGAAATCTCGACGATGCGCGCGGTCGCACCGACCTCCACGGGTTCGGTTCCTATGACCAGCTTGGTCCTAGGCGCCTTGGGTTCGACCTTGAGGATGGCGGGCTTGGAATCCACCGCGGCGACAGCGGGTGCGGATGGGGGCTTCATGGCATCTATCTTCACCGGCGCCACGGTGGCGATTTCGATCAGCGGTTTCGGCGCATGAACGATGCGCGGCTCCACGCGATAATCACGTGCGGCCTTGACGATGGCGGAATCGGGCTTGGTCACCAAGGTTTGAACCTGGCGGTCCGACCGCTCGATCCATGGGGTCTGGGAAGGTGCGGTCTCGTCCTTCCCGCCGGTCGCCTTGCTTGCCTGTTTGGCGGCTGCGGCGACCTGCTGCTGCATTTCCGCCTGATCCAGCGATGCCAAATTGCCGACGACGACGGAATTCCCGCCGTCGATCCGCGCCGCGCGCTCAAACAGGCCGCGCGCCCGCCCGTATTCACCACGCAAATAGTAGGAATAGCCAAGATTATTGAGGGACTGGACGGATTTAGGATCGAGGTTCAGGGCCTGGCGATAATACCGTTCGGCAAGATCGAAACGGCCCAACAGATCATACGTGGCGGCCAACCCGTTAAGCGCCTTGATGGAGAGGGGCTCCTTCGCCAGCACCTTGCGGAAGGACTCCACGGCCAAGCCATAATGGCCGGCCGCCATCCTCGCCTTTCCTGCCGCGTAGGGATTGTTTTGATTATCGGAAAACTTAAATTGATCCGAAGACGACCAGTCCTGGCTGCACGATGCTAGGAGAACCGATGCCAGGGCCACGCCCCCGATGCGTTTGAGCGACTTTTGGAAATCCGTCGACACCACCCGGCCTCCTCAAGTACGGATTTCAACCACTCCCACCACTGACACGCATGAACCTGATGAGCGCCGGCGCTAGAATCACAATCACGAGCGGTGGCAAAATCCCTAGAATTAACGGTACGGTCATCTTGACCGGCAACATATGGGCCTTTTCCTCGGCCTTGAGCAGTCGCTTGATCCTCATATCGTCGGCATGGACACGAAGCGCCGCGGCAATACTGGTGCCAAGCATATCCGACTGAATCAGCAATGTCACTAGCGAGCCGACCTCTTCGATGCCGATTTGGTCCGACATGCTGCGCAGCGCGCCCTCGCGGGATTGGCCGGCACGCAACTCGGCGCCGACACGCTGGAAATGCTCACCCAAAACGGGATACGCGCTGCCGATTTCGGCACCCACCCGATTGATCGCGGCATCGAGTCCAAGGCCGGCCTCTACGCTAACCAGCAGCATGTCCAGGCCATCAGGAAAGCCATCCCGGCATTGTTGCTGCCGGTTCTCCACCCGGCGCGATACCCAGACCGTCGGCAGGTACATCCCGATGATGCCGGACAAGGCAACCGCCAAAGCAACGGTTTCCCAAGACATTTTCGTCGACAATAGGGGCGTTATGGCCAATGCGATGGCCGGCAGGACGACCGCCAAAATCAGGCGCAGGAGATAATACTTGGTCAAGGCGGACGGTTTGTAATACCCCGCCTGCATCATCCGCCGGCGAATGGCCGACAATTCCTGCTGATCGGACGGCAACAGATGGGGCGCGATCGGCTTCAGTGCATGGGCGACGCCGCTTTGCTCCTCTTCATCGCGCCGCAACGACACCGGGTCGTCGTCGGTCTTCTGAGCCTCGCCCTCGGCGCTGTCGCCGGCAAGACGGCGCTTGATGGGATCGCGGTCCCGGAAGGCCATCACACCCGCCATGACGAAGATCACCACGGAGAAGAAAACACCTCCCATGACGAGGAGGTCGGTATTCTGTTGCAAAATATTCAGCAGGTTCGACACTTCATCCACCTTTTATACCAGGCACCACTGACCACACGGCGGTCTCCACAACCCCTCAGAACTTGAAGTTCACCATCTTCCACATCACGGCGATGGCGATCAAAAGCATGCCCATGGCGATTCCGGCGATGAGCGGCAAAGCCGGATCGTCTATCACCGAAGCATAGTAATTTGGCGTGGTCACCCACACCGCGGCCAATACCAGGAACGGAATGATGGACAGGATGGTCGCGGAAATTCGACCCTCGGCCGATAGCGCGCGGATTTTGGCAAACATTTGGTAGCGGGCGCGGATGACGTTGGAGAGGTTTTCGAGAACTTCGGCCAGGTTGCCGCCGGTGCCGCTCTGGATGTTGATGGTCACGACGAAATAATTCAGGTCGGGTGCCGGGATACGCAACCTAAGATTTTCCAGCGCCTCCCGGAAGCCCAACCCATAGGTCATTTCATCGACGACAATACCGATCTCCGAGCCGATGGGATCGGCCATTTCCCTGGCGACCAGGGTGAGTGCCGAATTCATGGGATGGCCGGCGCGCAGGCTCCGGACCATCAGGTCGAGCGCATCGGGAAGCTGCGCCGACAGCTTCTTGATCCGCTGCTTGCGGAGGAACCGCAAGATCATGATGGGAATGCCCAGGCCGACCAAAATTCCGATCAGCGGCGCGATAAAGCGCGGCGTCCCCGGCACGATGGCAAAAAACAGCAATGTGGTGGCGACACCGGCCCCCACCATGATGCCGATGACACGGCCGACGGGCGTAACGATGCCAGCCTGGGCCAAGAGGTCCCCTAGATCGGCAACCCGGAACATCTTGAACCCGCCTTCGCCGCCGCCCGTCGGATTGCGGCGCAACGATTCCAGCACTTCCCTTGTATTGCCCCCCGAGGTCAACATCTTGAGCCGACGGTTGCGGGCTTTGTCCCCACTGCGGGAAGCAAACAGAAGATAGTAGATGCCCTCGATCAGGAACAAGACGCCCAGGAAAATCCCGGCATAGATCAAGTATTGGATATTGAGTCCTTCCATGGCCTTACTCCAGCAAGCGATCCGGAGCGAACATCTCCTCGTCCACCTTGATACCGCGAGATTCAAATTCCCGCGCGAATTTCGGCCTGATGCCGGTGCAGCGGAATTCTCCGGAGATTTTCCCCTCGGAATCGGTGCTCAGGCGCCGGAAAACGAAGACTTCTTGCATGCTCACTACGTCGCCTTCCATGCCCGTGATTTCATGCAGGCTGACCATCCGGCGGGCGCCGTCGGCCGAGCGTTCCAACTGCAATACGACATCCACCGCCGAAGCGATTTGCGCCCTGATGCTGGTGATCGGGATGTCGAACCCGGCCATCGCCACCATCTGCTCGATCCTGGTGACGGCATCACGGCAGGAGTTTGCATGGACCGTGGTCATCGAACCATCATGGCCGGTATTCATGGCCTGCAGCATGTCGAAGGCTTCACTACCGCGCACCTCGCCGACGATGCTCCGGTCCGGGCGCATACGCAAAGAGTTCTTCACCAGTTCGCGCTGGGTCACTTCACCGCGCCCCTCGATATTGGGGGGACGCGTTTCCAAACGCACGACATGGGGCTGCTGCAATTGGAGTTCCGCCGCGTCCTCGATGGTCACCACGCGTTCCGATTCGCTGATATAGCAGGACATGGCGTTGAGCATCGTCGTCTTACCGCTGCCCGTGCCGCCGGAGATGAGGACGTTGAGCCGGCTAGAGACGACCGCCCTCAGGAGATCCGCGATTTCCTTGGTCAGCGAATTGGCGCTAATCAGATTCTCCATGGTCGGGCGCATGGTGCCGAACTTTCGGATCGAGACCAGCGGGCCGTCCACCGCCAAGGGTGGGATGATGGCATTGACGCGGGAACCGTCCTTGAGCCGAGCATCTACCATGGGAGACGATTCGTCGATTCTCCGGCCAACGGTGGAAACGATTTTTTCGATGATGCGGATAAGGTGCTTTTCGTCCTTGAACCTCACCGGCGTCAGTTCGAGCACGCCCTTGCGCTCGACATAGACTTGGGAATCGGTATTGATCAGGATGTCCGACACGGTCGGATCTTTGATAAGCGGCTCGATCGGTCCCAGGCCGAGGGTTTCGTCGATGATGTCGGAAACCAATTGGTTCCGCTCTTTCATATTGAGCGGGACCTGCTCTTCGGCGAGCAGCTCATGCACCATCTCGCCGATCTGCAGCTTCAGTTCACTGGGCTCAAGCTTGTCGATGGCCGAGAAATTGATGTTTTCCAGAAGTTTTTGGTGGAGTAGGACCTTAAGCGCGATATAGGTATCGTTGAGGACCAGGTCGTGCTGCATACCCTCGCTTTCGGCGACGATATCCGTGAGACTCTCGCGCTGGGCACTAGGCGGGGCGACCGTAAGCGGCGTAGGGGCCGCCTGGGGTTCCGCCGTATTTTTCTGCGGCTTGAACAGCATTAAATTTTTCCCCGGTCAAAGTGATCTCGCAGGCACCTCGGCATCTGTTGCCTTGGGGGTTCCCGCGTTTATGATTCTAATTGTAATACAACACGTTTTTCCGACAATAGGGTTAAGATTCCCTTAGTCATGTCGAAAATGTTTTTGGCGATCGCCGATCGTTTTTTGATCTCCGACACGGGCACGCCTTGGTCGACGCAGGCGCTCGCGGTCTTGAAGTCGTTGGCGATAAGGTAGTCGATGGGACGGCCAAGAACCTTCTCCGCCTCCTTGGGCCGGACGCTGGTTTTCCAACCGCCCAGGAAGCGGTTGAGAACGACGATGGTCGACACGTCGCCGACACCATCGGAAGTAAGAATGCCGGCAAGGCGCCGCAACTGACGGATGCCGGGCACGGTCAACTGGCCGACCATGACGGCGACGTCGGAACGTCCCAACACCGACTGCGACCACGGCGTCAAGGCAAGGGGCATGTCGACAATCACATAGTCGTAAAGTTCCGCCGCCACGCCGATCACGCGAACCACCATTTCCGGTTCAATGGCATCGAGCGCCACCAGGACGTCGGGGGCCACCAGAACGTCGACGCCGCTCTTGTGGTGGGTCATGATGCTCTCGAGGAACATCGCGTCCAGGCGTTCCGGGTCCTCCAGCAGATCGAGCACGCCGTGGCTGCCCTTCAGGTCGAGATTGATGGCCACTTGGCCGAACTGCACGTCGAAGTCGAGAATGCAGACCTTGGCGCTTTCGTCGCCATCCTTGATGCTCGACGCGAAGTTGACGGCCAGGGTGGTCGCGCCGGCGCCGCCGCCGGCATGAAGGAAGGTGATCACATTGCCGCCACCGGACGGGCGCGACTGGCGGACCCGGCGCGCGGCGTGCTGGAGGGCCGACAGAAGGTCTTCGCGGTTGATGGGCTGGGGCAGGAAATCCGATACCCCCAACCGCATCAGGCGCCGCACGCCGTCGATGGTGGAGGATTGGGCCGTGGCGATGACACAGGTGTCGGAATCGGCGTGCTGCACGATATGGCGAAGAGAGTCGAGATCCGTGGGGCTATCCAGCTTGAAGTCGACGATCAGGACGTCGGGATGGTGATGCTCCAACACCGATTTGTCGATGCCGCCGATTTCGCTGACGATCACCTCGACGCTGGCGCCGCTCATGGTTTCGACCATCTCGAGAAGGGATTCGGTCACCTCAAGGGTAGTCGAAACGACGACGATCTTCAGCGCTACCGGGAGGCGCACATTCGCCGCGTCCGGTTCCCGGCCGTCTTGGTCGTTATCGTTATTTTCGTCGGCTACAGACATCCCGTCCCCTGGGTATTGAGGTCCTCGCCCGTCATGGTCGCGGTGAAGCTGGGCATGGCCAGGCTGGACGCGAACCCGCCGCCGGCGAAGAAGACGTTAAGAAGCGCATCGATGACGATGAAGTCGAAGTTCATGTTCTGCAGGCGCACCGTCACCGAGGGCACCGGTCCGCACGGCCGCCCGACGAAGCCGAGGCCCATGAAGTAGTACTCCACCGCGACGTTACTCGCGGCGATGCGCGGGAAGATCTTTCTCATCTTAGTGAGGATACGGGTGTGCGCGTCGTTGTTAAAGGTAGAATCAATGCCGGCAAGAACGTTCGTGCAGGTGCCGGTCGTGCCGTTCCCGGTGCAGACGATGGGCGCGTTGGCGGTATTCACGAAATCCGCCGGGGGCTCTTCGCCGGGG
>JAPUGG010000081.1 GCA_027292975.1 Alphaproteobacteria bacterium
AGCAGCAGTTCGATGGTGCCGGTCTTGCGCTCCTCGGACCAAAGGCGCATGGAAATCGCCGGAATCAAGAGCAGATAAAGCCAGGTGTGGAAGGCGAAGAAGGGGGCTAGGTCCGCCTGGCCGCGATCGAAGAAGCCACCCAGGAAAAACGTCATGGCGCCCAGAAGGCCCAGGAAAAAGACGATGAAGACATAGGCGAGAGGGGTGACGAAATAGCTCACGAACTCGCGGCGAAACAATATCCAGATCACCTTCATGGGCGGTCCCCCGTGCCGCCGTGCGCCGTGCCGCCGGGAATGGTCACCTCCCGGAACACGTCCTCGAGGCGTCCCATCTCGAGGCGGATATCGGCCACCGAAAGCCCGCGCTGGCGGACCAGGACGCGGACGAGGTCGAGAATGTCGCTGCCCGGCACCGGCTTCACGAACAGGCCGCGGGGCTCCAGCTCGACTTCGGCGACCCCGTTAAGCGCGTTGAGGTCGGCCACCAGTTGCCGGCAGGTTTCCCGGGTCGCCGTGAGGGCGACTCCCATGTGCCGGCCGGAGCGGGATTTCAGCTCGTCGGGCGTGCCGTCGGCGACGATGCGCCCGTGGGCAATGATAATGGCGCGGCTGCACACGGCGTCCACCTCTTCCAGGATGTGGGTGGAAATGATGATCGCCTTGTTCGCCGCCATTTCCTGAATCAAGGTCCGCACTTCATGCTTCTGGTTGGGGTCGAGCCCGTCGGTCGGTTCGTCGAGAACCAGGATTTCGGGATCGTGCAAAAGCGCCTGGGCAAGGCCCACCCGGCGCTTGAACCCGCGTGACAGGGTGTCGATGGACTGATAGAGCACGCTGCCTAATTGGGTCTGCTGGGCGGCGGTGGCGATGCGGTCTTCCGCCTCGGATCCGGAAAACCCGCGAATGCCGGCGATGAAGCCGAGGAACCCCAGCGGCGTCATTTCGTGATAGCTCGGCGCCCCTTCCGGCATGTAGCCGAGATTCTGCCGTGCGGCGATCGGCCGATCCCGGATATCGACACCCTCCAGCCGCACGGTGCCGGAATCGGGCTCGAGGAAACCGGTGATGATCCTCATGGCGGTCGACTTGCCGGCGCCGTTGGGCCCGAGGAACCCCAGCACCTCGCCGCGGGCGACCGTGAACGAAACGTCGTCAACGGCTTGGATCGCGCCAAACCGTTTGCATAGCCCGTCGACTTCTATCATTGCTGCCATGAGCAGCCGGCTCCCCGGTGCCGATTCGTATAAATTACGAGCGGTTATTTGGTGATTATTTTTAAGGCTGCTCGGGCGCTCTAATAACGTCAATCGGAGAGTTTTCAAAGGGAAAACGCATCATTTTCCGCCTTTTTCGGGGCCGGCGACGACACCTTGATCATGCAACTTGGCGATCTCGCCCTCAGAAAGGCCGAGCACCTCGGTCAGCACGGCGTCGGTATCCGCGCCAAGCCGTGGCGCCGGCCGCGGCGCCGGGCGCCCCAGTCCGTCCCCCGCCAGCGGCGATCCGGCCATCAACAAGGGGCCGATTCCCGGCTGATCGACCATGGCGAACAGCGGATTGGCGGTGGAACACCGGGGGTCGTTCTCGACCAGTTCCCGGAAGCTCTGGTAGGGGCCCCAGCAGACGCCGTTGGCGTCGAAGACTTCGGCGCATTGGGCTAAGGAGCGGGCGCCGATCCACGGCGCCAGCCGCTGGGCGATCTCATCGCGCGCCATGAAGCGGTTGCCCTGGTCCGATAGGTCGAGCGAGAGCTTCCGGCCGAGCGCCGCCATTTCCTCTTCCAACCCGGTCGCCGCCACCAGCCCCCGCCATTGGCGCGCTGTCAGCCCCACCACCATGATGCGCCGGCCGTCGGCGGTCGCGAAATCGCGGCCGAAGCCGCCGAACAAATCGTTGCCGTGCCGCGCCCGGTCCTGGTCGTTGATCATCACTTCGCCGATGATGCCGAGCGCGCCGGTCACCGCCAGCGCCACGTCGGCCAAGGCCAGGGTCACCAGCTGACCCCGGCCGGTCGCCCGGCGCTGGCGTTCCGCCGCCAGAATGCCGCAGGCCGCCCACAGGCCGGTGATGGCGTCCCACGCCGGCAGCACGTGATTGACCGGCCCGGCCGCGTCCTTGGGCCCGGTCACCATGGGGAATCCCATGGCCGCGTTGACCGTGTAGTCGACCTCGCTGCGCCCCAGGTGATCGCCGGTGACGTTGAGCATCACCAAATCGTCGCGAAAGGAGCGGAGCCGCGCGTAATCGAGCCAGCCGCGGGCCGGAAAATTGGTCAGGAATATGCCCCGGTCCTCGCCATCGGCGGTGATCAGGCGGGTGGCCAGTTCCGCGCCCTCGGGGCGCGCCAGATCGATGGCGATGGACCGTTTGCCCTTGTTCAGTCCGGCCCAGAATAGGCTGGCGCCATCCTTGGTCAGCGGCCAGCGCCGGTGATCGAGCCCGCCGCCGATGGGGTCGAAACGGATCACCTCGGCGCCCAACTGGGCCAGGGTCATGCCGCCCAGGGGCGCCGCCACGAAAGCCGATCCCTCGACCACGCGCAGGCCCTCCAGCAACGCCCGTGGTTGGGGTGTGGGTTGGTCGCTGGCCTGGGGCCTTGCCGCGTCCTCGGGGCCATCCTTGATCCGGGTTGCCATAGCCTTCCTCTCGTTGAAGATGCAAAGGGTCCGTCGGCGGGCTTGTTACCCGCCGGGCCGGGCGCGGACCAACCGCGCGCTCAGCCACAGGCCGAGGGTGTAAATATACGGGGTCGCCATATTGACCACCAGCACGCGGAAGATGTGGAAGGCCACCACCAGGGGCACGCCCACCTGAAGCGCCTGGGCCAAGATGGTCATCTCGGCGAGGCCGCCCGGCGCGGTGGCGATGAGCATGGTGGCGATGGGCAGGCCGAAGGTCCAGGACAAGACCAGCGCCACCAGCGCCGAGACGATCAAGATAAACAACGAGTTGAGCAGGGCGAAGGGGATGAACAGTCGGTAGCGGACGAAGAAAACCCGCTGGAATCGCGCGCCCAGCACCAGGCCGAACATGAGCTGCGCGAAATCCGTCATCCAATCGGGCACGGCGGACAGCTCGACGCCGCCGAAGGTTAGCGCCGCGCCGAAGAAAATGGGCGTCAGAAGGTAGCCGTTTTGCAGCCCCAGGCGCTCGGAAATCTCGCCCAGCAGGAAGCCGAAAGCGATCCAGGGCACTAAGATCAGCGCGTCGAGCGGCAGTTGCGGGCGGTAGGCGGCGGCCTCGAGCGGAATGCCGCCATAGGTGAGGGCGAAGGGCACGACCATAACGACGATCGCGACGCGCAAGCTATGGGCGACCGCCACCGGCGGGACCGCGGCGCCGTAGCGGTCGGCCAGCACCGCCATGGCCATGGCCCCGCCCGGGATCGAGGCGAAGAACGAGGATTTGCCGTCGACCCCCGATACCCGGCTGAGGACCAGCGCGCCGATCCCGCCGATCATGAAGGCCGATGCGGTGGCCGCGGCGATGGCGCCCAGATTGGCGCCCAGGATGGCCACCACCGGCGGCGTGAAATAAAGAGCCACCGCGGATCCTAAGATCACCTGCCCGGTCTGGCGCGCATAGGGCGGGGCGAACCCGGTGATGCCCCCTAGGTTGACCGCCGCCACGGCGATCATCGGCCCGATCATCCAGGGAATGGGGGTATCGAGCCAATCAAACAGCCAGCCCGCGGGAACGCCCACGGCAAGGGCCCGGAGAATGCCGGGGAGCCGTTGGCGGAAGCTGGAAAAATCAATCATGGACGGATTCGGAACGCTGGAATGTGGGGGAGGCCCGGGCCGCGGCACCATAGCCCATCGTCGGGAACTTGGCGAGAATCCGCCCTAGAGCACCTTCCGGCCAAATTGGGTCAATTAGGTCGGATAATGCTCAAGCGGTGGAAACAGGCGATTCATCTATTGCCACCGGCGGCGCGATTGCTTATCAACCAATGTGTCATCCGACAATCCGAGCCGAGCGCATTTCGCGCGATTTGTTTACCGGGAGGGCTAACGACGTGGCGGACGCAGAGGCGCCGGTGACGAGCCTTTTACCCATCGATCCAGCGCTTCATGACCGGATGGCCAACGCCATCCGGTTCCTCGCAATGGACGCGGTGGAGCGCGCAGCCTCCGGGCATCCCGGCCTGCCCATGGGCGCCGCCGACATGGCGACGGTGCTGTTCACCCGGTTTCTTAAGTTCGATCCCTTGGACCCCGCTTGGCCCGACCGCGACCGTTTCGTGTTGTCGGCGGGCCACGGCTCGATGCTGCTCTATTCGGTTCTCTACCTCACCGGATACGCCGACATCACCATCGATGAGATTCGCAATTTCCGCCAACTGGACAGCCGCACCGCGGGCCACCCCGAATACGCCGCCGCCGCCGGCATCGAAACCACCACCGGGCCGCTCGGCCAGGGGCTCGCCAATGCCGTCGGCATGGCCATCGCCGAGCGTCACCTTGCGGCGCGCTTCGGCGGTGAGCTGGTGGATCATTATACCTATGCCATTGTCGGGGACGGCTGTTTGATGGAGGGCATCAGCCACGAAGTCGCCTCCCTGGCCGGCCACCTGGGGCTGGCGCGCCTGATCGTGTTGTTCGACGACAATAAGGTCAGCATCGACGGCCCGACCTCCCTGACCGTCTCCGAAGACACCCTCAAGCGCTTCGAGGCCTATGGCTGGGACACCGCGGCCGCCGATGGCCACGATCCCGACGCCATCGCCGCGGCGATCGCGGCAGCCAGGCAAAGCGCCCGGCCATCGTTCATCGCCCTTGCCACGACCATCGGCTACGGCGCGCCCACCAAGGGCGGCACCGCCGCGACCCACGGCGCGGCCTTGGGCGCCGAAGAGGTCCAGGCCACCCGCGAGGCATTGGGCTGGACCCTGCCGCCTTTCGAAATCCCGGACGACGTGCTGGACGCCTGGCGCGCGGCCGGCAGGCGCGCCGCTGGGGAACGCGCGGCCTGGCAGCGGCGCCTGGAGGCGGCAGGCAAGCGGGCGGAATTCGAGCGCGCCATGGCCGGCGATTTGCCCGCCGGCTTGGATGCGGCGGTCTCCAGCCATATCGAGACTATGGTCGATCAGGCGCCGGTCTGGGCCACCCGCAAGGCATCCCAGGAGGTGCTCGAGGTGATCACCCGGGCGGTGCCCGAAATGATCGGCGGATCGGCCGACCTGACGGGCTCCAACAACACCAAGACCAAGATCCAAGGCGTGCTGGACGGTGACCACTTCTCCGGGCGCTTCATCCATTACGGCGTGCGCGAACACGGCATGGCCGCGGCCATGAACGGCATGGCGCTGCATGGCGGCATCATCCCCTACAGCGGCACCTTCCTGATATTCACCGATTACTGCCGGCCTTCGATCCGCTTGGCCGCCCTGATGGGGCTCAGGGTTATCTACGTCATGACCCATGATTCCATCGGTCTCGGCGAAGACGGGCCCACCCACCAGCCGGTGGAGCATTTGATGAGCTTGCGCGCCATGCCCAACCTGTTGGTGTTGCGGCCGGCCGACGCGGTGGAAACCGCGGAGTGTTGGGCCCTGGCCCTGGGGCACAAGAACCGGCCCTCGCTCATCGCCCTGACCCGCCAGACCGTGCCGCCGGTCAGGACCGAGGCCCAGGCCGCCAATCTTTGCGCCGATGGCGCCTATGTTCTGGCCGCCGCCCCTTCGGGCACCGCCGCGGTGAGCCTTCTTGCGACCGGTTCCGAAGTGTCCGTCGCGCTCGCCGCCCGCGACCAGTTGCTTGCCGAGGGCATCGAGGCGGCGGTGGTCTCCATGCCGTGCTGGGAGTTGTTCGACCAACGGCCGGCGGCGGACAGGGAAGCGGTGTTGGGCGGCGATTGCGTGCGCGTCGCCGTGGAAGCCGGCGCCGCCTTCGGCTGGGAACGCTATGTCGGTGCCGGCGGCGGCGTGGTGGCGTTGACCAGATTTGGGAAATCGGCGCCGGGCAAGGACCTATTTGAGGATTTCGGCATCACTGCCGACGCGGTTGTCGCCAAGGCGAAGGCTTGCCTTGGGGCGAGGCGATAGATTTGTCAGACGGGAGAAGATCATGCCGACACGGGTCGCCATCAACGGGTTCGGGCGCATCGGGCGTCTCGTTCTTCGAGCCATTCATGAACGGAGCCGCAGGGATATCGAGGTGGTCGCCATCAACGACCTCGGCTCCATCGAGACCAATGCCCATCTGCTGAGATATGATTCTGTCCACGGCCCGTTCCCCGGCCGGGTACGGGCCACCAAGACCGGCCTAAATTTCGGCCGCGGCACGGTCCCGGTATTGGCCGTCCGCGACCCGGCGAACCTGCCCTGGGGAAAGCTCAAGGTCGATGTGGCGCTGGAATGCACCGGCCTCTTCACCAAGCGCGAGGCGGCGGGCAAGCATCTGGAGGCCGGCGCCAAGCGGGTGCTGATCTCCGCCCCCGCCACCGGCGAAGACATCACCGTGGTCATGGGTGTCAATCACAAAAGGCTCAGGAAGAGCCACCGGATCATTTCCAATGCGTCGTGCACCACCAATTGCCTGGCGCCGGTGGCCTATGTGGCCCACCGTGCCTTCGGCATCCAGCGCGGCTTCATGACCACCATTCACTCCTATACCGGCGATCAGCGCATCCACGATACCCTGCACGGCGATCTCCGGCGCGCCCGGGCGGCGGCCCACAACATGATCCCCACCTCGACCGGCGCCGCCAAGGCGGTGGGATTAGTGCTGCCGGACCTCGCCGGCAAGCTCGACGGCACCGCCGTGCGCGTGCCTACCATCAACGTGTCCCTGGTGGATCTCACCTTCGTGCCCAACAAGCGCGCCACCGTCGAAGGCATCAACAAGGCCATGATCAAGGCCGCCCAGGGGCCGCTCAAGGGTATCTTAGCCACCACCGACGCGCCCCTGGTTTCCAGTGATTTCAACCACAATCCCGCGAGTTCCATCTTCGACCTGGCCGAAACCCAGGTGATCGAGGGCCGCTTCGTCCGCGTGCTCAGCTGGTACGACAACGAATGGGGCTTTTCCAACCGCATGGCCGACGTCGCCGCCATGCTGGGGAAACTCGGCTAACCGAGGGTCGGCCCATGGATCACGGCGGCACCGTTTTCGACACCCTCGACGATGTCGAGGTCGCGGGCAAGCGGGTGCTGGTCCGCGTCGACCTCAACGTGCCGGTCAGAGACGGCCGGGTCGGCGATTTGACGCGAATCCAACGGGTAGCGCCGACCATCGCCGAGTTGGCGGACAAGGGCGCGCGGGTCATCGTGATGAGCCATTTCGGCCGGCCCAAGGGCGTGCGGGTGGTGGCTCTGTCGCTGGCGCCCCTGGCCGCGCCCCTGGCCGAGGCACTGGGCCGCCCGGTGGCTTTCGCCGCCGACTGTATCGGGCCGGTGGCCGCCTCGGTGGTGGGCGGGCTCGAAGCCGGCGGTGTGGCCCTTCTGGAGAACCTGCGCTTCCATAGCGGCGAAGAGGACGACGATCCCCGCTTCGCCGGCGCCTTGGCCCAACTCGGCGAGATTTACGTGGATGATGCTTTTTCCGTGGCCCACCGCGCCCATGCGTCATTGGTTGCCATCACCCGGCACCTGCCGGCGGTCGCCGGGCGGCTCATGCAGGCCGAGCTCGAGGCCCTTGGGGGCGCCCTGGAATCACCTAAGCGCCCCCTTTGCGCCATTGTCGGCGGGGCCAAGGTTTCGACCAAGCTGGTTCTGCTGGGTAATCTGAGCGCCAAGGTGGACAAACTGGTGGTCGGCGGCGGCATGGCCAACACCTTCCTTCACGCCGGCGGGCTCGACGTCGGCACCTCGCTGTGCGAGCGCGAGATGGCGCCAACCGCGACCCGGATCCGCGCCGAGGCCCGAACCCAGGGCTGCGATATCGTCTTGCCGGTGGATGCGGTGGTGGCGCCGGGGCCCGAGGCCGGCCATGAAGCGCGTACGGTGGCCATCGATGAGGTCCCCGGCGGCTCCATGATTCTCGACATCGGGCCGGCCTCGGTTGAGATGCTGATCGAAATCCTCGGCCAGTGCCGGACGGTGGTGTGGAACGGCCCGTTGGGCGTCTTCGAATATCCGCCCTTTGATGCCGGCACGGTGGCCGTGGCGAGGAGCGTGGCCCAGGCCACAGAAGCCGGCGCCCTGGTGTCGGTGGCCGGCGGCGGCGATACCGTGGCGGCGTTGACCGGCGCCGGGGTGATCGAGGATTTCTCTTATGTCAGCACCGCGGGCGGTGCGTTTCTGCAATGGCTGGAAGGGAAAGAGCTGCCCGGCGTCAAGGCCTTGGCCGGATAGGGGGTTTTACCTGAGAATCCGCTCTGATCAGCAGGATCGGACCCGACCCCGGGCACCGACCCCGGGCCGGCCATCACGAAGCTTCCGAATCGCTTCTGCTGTCCGGTACCGGTTTTTCCAAGGTGCGTAGGGCGTTGAGGTAATCGGGATCGCGCCGCCATTTGGCCAGCATCGCCTGGGCGGGCTCAAGGTGGACCCGGTCGAAGAGTTCCAATACCCGGGTCAGTTCCGACGTGTTGATGACCGGTTTACCGAACCGTGCCTTGCGGGTCCGCATGAAGATGGTGGCGAAGTCGTCCTTCACCATGCCGATCCCCTTGCAGGCAACCGCGAGGGCTTCGCCACCCGGTTCCAACAGGAAACGGCGGACAAGTTTGAGCCTGAGCCCGGTCTGCTCCGCGAACATGGCTTCGAACAAGGGCACTTCGCCCTTGCGCAGAACCCCGATCATGATCTCCGGCGTGATCTGCCTGGTTTCCGCAAGCCGCCGGGCGAGTTCCGAAGCTCTGTCCACGACGACGCCGGGCTCCGCTTCGTGGGCCATGATTTCCGTAACCGTAGCGTCGAGGGCTTCATCCAGCTCCATGGGGTCGATATCGAAATGTTCCGCCACGTATATTTTAAGGGCCGCGGAGACCCACCAATACATGCGCTTGGCCAATTCGCGGTCGAGATCGGGCCGGCGCAGTATGGGGTTCTGGAAGCTGTCGACGCGTTTCGACTGTTCCACAAGATATTCCATGGTGGACTTCGCTATGCGTGCGTTGGTGTTTTCGAGCAACGTCTTGATCACGTCCTCATCGCCGTTTTCCACCAACGCGTCGGATACGCCCTCGCTGAGGGCGCGGTGCATGGCGATGGATAGCTGGTGTTGCAGGGTGCGGTGGCGAATGATCTCGATGAGGTCGGTATCGTAGAGCAGTTTGCTCTTGACCAGGATCGGGTAGGCGACCTCGATTTCGTCATTGGCCAGGGTGACGATCAGTTCATGGGGGACGTTGTCCAAGGCCGCCAGCTTGTTGGCGAGTTCGCGGCGAACCGACATCTCCGCGGTGTGCAGGAGGCTACGCAGAATGCCGGACATCAAGGTCCGTTCATGGTCGGTCAGGACATCGTTGCTTTGGGAGAAAAAATCTCCCATGGCGTTGGCGAGCAGCGACCGGCCGGCGGCGGTTTTGTCCCGTGCCATTTCCAGCAATGCTTGGTAATCGTCTCCGTAGCTGCCGTCGGTCATGGAAGTCCCCGCGGCCAAAAGGATCCGGTCATCGGTCCTTTGCCGAATTCCGGACCATTTAGGGGGTGCTTGACTTAATCTTTGGTAAACGTTGACGGTCCGGGGCAGAGGTTAGGAGCTTGTTAATTAAGCGAAACTAGTATGACCCGGCGTTCACTCAGGCCACCCGGCCGGTCCAGGTCCGGGGGGCCGCCGCGAAGTTCATAAGGACATAGGGTCAAGGATTTCCATGCAAATTTCGCCCAGCTCCGCCCTTCTTCACGCTTTGTCATCCCTGCCGGCCCAGGCCGCCGCCGCCGGCATCACCCCGCCCGCCAAGTTGCCCGCGCCCCCGCCCCCGCCGGCGCTTGCCGCCGCCGCCAAGGCCTTGGCAACCCGCGATGTCGCGGCCCAGGCGGGGGCCCCGGCACCGGCGCTTTCTCCGGTCGATGACGCCGCGCCCAGGAACCTTCCCCGGGGCAGTGTCGTCAACATCCTCGTTTAAAGCATTAGCCGGCTAAATTGAACCATTTGACCGGATGATGCTCTGGTCCATCAAGTCATAACAGTGTCGGCGACATTGCCGGCCCGGGGCCAGGGAGCTTGTGCGCCCGCCCCGACCCGTTCAACATGTCGGGCATGAGACCGCCGTCCAAGACGCCGTCCGCGGAAAACGGACCGCGAGTCGAGACAATCCCCGAAGGGGATGATCGGACCCGGCTGATGTGTCCCGATTGCGGTTTCATTCAATACGAAAATCCCAAGATTATCGTCGGCGCCGTGGTGCGGTTGGATGATCGCATCCTGCTGTGCCGCCGCGCCATCGATCCGCGCTTGGGATTCTGGACCCTGCCCGCGGGGTATCTGGAACTGAACGAAGCCCCCGACCAAGGGGCCCGGCGCGAAGCCTGGGAGGAGGCCACCGCCAAGATCGAGATTGTCAGCCTGCTGGCTATCTACGATATCCCACGCCTCTCTCAGGTGCAGTTGATCTACCGGGCGCGGCTGATTGACGAGGTGATCAAGCCGGGCATCGAGAGCCAGGCCGTGACCCTCTTTAAGTGGGGGGAGATTCCCTGGCCGGAGATCGCTTTCCCGACGGTGCGCTGGGCCCTTCGCCACGACCGTGAACTGGGCGATAGGGAAATCTTCACCCCCCGGACCAATCCCCGGGGCGAATCCGACCTCCCTTAAGTGCCCGCGCCATCGCCGCCATCGCCGTCCAGGCCGAGCAGGGAACGCGCGTAGTCCCTGGCCGTGAAAGGCTGCAGGTCGTCGATGCCTTCGCCGACGCCGATGGCGTAGACCGGCAGGCCGAACCGGTCGGCCAAGGCCACCAGCACGCCGCCCTTGGCGGAACCGTCGAGCTTGGTGATCACCAGCCCGCTGACGTTGGTGATGTCCTTAAATACTTCCACCTGGGCGTGGGCGTTCTGGCCGGTGGTGGCGTCGAGAACCAAAAGCGTGTCATGGGGGGCCGCCGGATCAATTTTGCGCATCACGCGGATGATCTTTTCCAGCTCCGCCATCAGGTCCGATTTGTTGTGCAGCCGGCCGGCGGTATCGACCAGCAGCACGTCGGTCTCCGCGTCCCGCGCCGCCCCGAGGGCGTCGAAGGCGACCGCCGCGGCGTCCTTGGCGTCGGGAGACCCGAAGAATCGCGCTCCGGCGCGGGCCGCCCAGATGCCGAGCTGTTCCACCGCGGCCGCCCGAAACGTGTCGCCCGCCGCGATCATCACGGAATGGCCTTGGGTCTTGAAGACATGGGCGAGCTTGCCGATGGTGGTGGTCTTGCCGGTGCCGTTGACGCCGACCACCAGGATCACGTGAGGCTTGGCGCCGGCGGTGATCTTCAAGGGCCGGGCGAGGGGCTCGAGGATGGTGGTGATTTCGTCGGCCAGGGCCAGGGCCACGGCCTCCCCTGTCCCCTCGCCGTCGAATTGCCGCTCGGTCGCCGCCCGGGCCAGCCTGGCCGCCGTCGCCGGGCCCAGATCGGCCATGATGAGAAGGTCCTCGAGCTCCTGGACGGTGGCGGCATCCACCGGGCGCCCGGAAAAGATCGAGGCCAAACCACCGGCCAAGGTGGCGCTCGACCGCTTGAGCCCGGCCCGGAGGCGGGTGATCCAGCCGCCGCCCGCGCCGCCCCTGGCCCCCTCGTTCATGAAAGGATCTTGCCGTGGAGCCGCCCCTGGGACGCGCCTTCGATCCGCGCCTGGGCCACGGCCCCGGTTTTAGCAGACCCGGTGAGCGCCACATGGGCGAAGCGTCCGGTGCGGCCCACACCGGGCTGCTCGACCAAAACCGATTCGGTTTTCCCGATGCAGCTCTCGAGGAACCGGTCCCGCGCGGCCTCGCCGGCGGCGCGCAGGCGCCGGGCGCGGTCCTTGACGGTGGGTCCGGGCAGGCCGGGCATGCGGGCGGCGGGCGTGCCGGGCCGCGCCGAATAGGGAAAAACGTGGAGCCAGGTCAGGCCCGCATCCTCGACCAGGTCAACCGTGCCCTGGAACGCCTCTTCGCTCTCCGTGGGGAAGCCGGCGATCAGGTCGGCGCCGAAGGCGATTTCCGGGCGGGCGGCGCGGACGGCGGCACAGAATTCCACCGCCTGGGCGCGGGCGTGGCGGCGCTTCATGCGTTTGAGAATGAGGTCGTCGCCCGATTGCAGGCTGAGGTGCAGATGGGGCATCATGCGCGGCTCATGGGTGACCAGGTCGAAAAGCGTGTCGTCGACCTCGGCGACGTCGAGGGACGACAGCCGCAATCGCTCGAGCCCGGGCACCAGGGTCAAAAGCCGGCGCACCATCTCGCCGAGGCTAGGCCGGCCCGGCAGGTCCGCCCCATAGGCCGTGATGTCGACGCCGGTCAGGACGATTTCCCGATAGCCCGCCGCCACCAGGTGCGCGGCCTGAGCCACCACTCCGCCTAACGGCACCGAGCGTGAATTGCCGCGCCCGAATGGGATGATGCAGAAGGTGCAGCGGTGATCGCAGCCCTGCTGGATTTCGACGAAGGCCCGCGCCCGGCCCTCGAAGCCCTCCACCAGATGGTGGGCGGTCTCGCGCAAATCCATGATGTCGGATACCGCCACGCGCGGCACCGCGCCGCCCCCGGCGAGGGCGGCAAAGGTCTCCGGCGCGAGCTTTTCGGTATTGCCGATGACGTGGTCTACTTCCGCCATGGCGGCGAAGGCGCCGGGGTCGATCTGGGCGGCGCAGCCGGTGACGATGATGGTGGCATCGGGGTCCCGGCGCCGCGCCCGGCGGATGGCCTGGCGGGACTGGCGTTCGGCTTCCCGGGTCACCGCGCAGGTGTTGACGATCACCGCGCCCTTGAGCCCGGCCGACGCCGCATGGGACCGCATGACTTCCGCCTCGAAGGCATTGAGCCGGCAGCCCAGGGACACGATCTCGGTCGCGCCCGTGCCGTCCCCGGGGCCGCGGCCGGTGGGGCCGCGCTTGGCGAGCTTCACGGTCACGGCGTGCCTCCGTCGAGCAGGTCCGGGGCGATGAACCCGGTAAAGGCGACGGCGATGGGGCCGGTCATCAGGACGTGGTTGTCGGACTCGCGCCACGCGACCATCAGTTCCCCGCCGTCGAGGATACAAACCACCCGGCGGGCCAAAAGCCCGCGGCGCACGCCGTTGACCACCGCCGCGCAAGCGCCCGTCGCGCAGGCCGAGGTCAGGCCCGCGCCCCGTTCCCAGACCCGGAGCCGTATCCGGTCCGCCGCGATCACCTGGGCGAAGCCGATATTGGCGCGCTCGGGAAAGATCGGGTCATGCTCAAGCCCGGGGCCCATGGCGGCGATCTCGAGGCCCAAAACGTCGTCGACGAAAAAGGTGGCGTGGGGGTTGCCCATGGAACACGCGGCCGGATCGGCAACCGGACCCGATTGCAGGGGCAGGTGAAGGGTGTCGTGGTCCTCGGCCAGGGGAATCTCGCGCCAATCCGTGCGCGGCGCGTCCATGTCGACGGTGATGCCCTCGGGCGCGCCTTCACCCACCAAAATCCCGGCCCCGGTTTCGATGACCGCTTGATCCGTGCCGTTCTCGTTCATCAACAGCGCGGCGACGCAGCGCGTGGCGTTGCCACAGGCGGCGGATTCCCCGCCATCGGCATTGCGGATCGTCATGAAAGCCTGGGCATCGGCATTGCGCGGGCGGGCCAGCACGATCAACTGGTCGCAACCGATTCCGGTGTGGCGGTCGGCGATGCGCCGCGCGAGCTCGGCGTCGATCTCCACCGGGTTCACGCGTCCGTCGATGATCACGAAGTCGTTGCCGAGCCCGTGCATCTTGATGAACGGTAGTCCTTCCATAGGCGGCCTTATATGGTGCCGCGACCGGTCATGGCAATGGGATTCGGCGCCGGCCGGCGCGCAACGTCGGTCCCGGTTTCGCCATGGAATTGCGTTGGGGAAGTGAAACGAGGGAAAAGATCGGGGCAATGCCGCGTTGATGGCGGCCTCGAGGGCCCGGAGGCCGGTTGGCGACGTAGGGCGCATCACCGCCCGTGCCGGGGCGGGCGGGCGGGCCCATGGGCGGGCGTCGATGGACGAATCAGGAGGCGTTGGCGTTGCTGACCGCGGTTTGAACCGCCCCGGTCCAGATGTCGAACGTGGTTTGGACTTCGGCGCCCACCAGGGAAAGCGCGACGATGATGAACACCGAGATGAGGCCGCCGATCAGGCTGTACTCGATGGCCGTTACGCCGTCATCCGATTTTGCGAAAGACTTCAGCCGAATCGTTGCTCGCGCATACATTTTATCCTCCATAGGGTATGGAGTTTCTCAAGGACCCTATTTCGTCCCAGCCGCCGCCCCGTCTGAACGCCTGGGGGGGCGGATCAATGGGAATCGCCACGTCCCTAGCACGCCGCTGCCTGACACCCGTTCATGGGTGGTGCCGGTCGTTCCGGCGTTTGGCGCGTTGGTCCGCGGGTTAAGGCTGGCAGCCAAAGGTAAACAAAGTGTTGCGTTTATCTCGGAAGCGTCTTTTCTGATGGGCCCGGTCCGCAAGCGCTTCTCCCCCCGGCGTTTGGGCCCATGGCGCACTTGACTTTTGGCCCCGTCCCGCCCTAGATTCCGCGCGCTCCGGAACCCACCGTTCTGAGAGCTTCCCGGGGTGCCCGGGAAGTCCGCCAGCCCGCGAGTTTTCGCGCACTGGCGTGATCGTGCTTTGGAAGTTGCAAGGATCGTCTTCGATAGGCGCCGCCATGTTTGAAAACCTCGGCAATAGGCTGAACGACGTCTTTTCCCAGCTCACCCGCAAGGGGGTGCTGGGGGAGGCCGATGTCGAGGCGGCGCTGCGCGAAGTGCGGGTGGCGCTGCTGGAGGCCGATGTCGCCTTGGCCGTAGTCAAGGAATTCATCGACGCGGTCAAGGAAAGGGCGGTCGGCGATGCCGTCGTCCGCTCGGTCACGCCGGGCCAGATGGTGATCAAGATCGTCCAGGAAGAATTGACCGCGCTGCTCGGCGGCCAAGGCCAGGAGCTCGACCTCGCGGCTCCCCCGCCGGCGGTGATCCTGATGGTTGGCCTGCAGGGGTCCGGCAAGACCACCACGGCGGCCAAGATCGCCGTCCGCCTGACCGGCCGCTCCAACAAGGCCGTGCTGATGGCGTCCCTGGATACCGCGCGGCCCGCCGCCCAGGAACAGCTGGCGATCCTCGGCCGCCAGGCCGGGATCCCGACGCTGCCCGTGGTCGCCGGCCAGGACGCCGCCGATATCGCCCAGCGGGCGCTCGCTAGCGCGCGGCTCGAAGGCTATGACATCGTCATCATGGATACCGCGGGCCGCCTTACCGTGGACCAGGACATGATGGCCGAGGCGGCACGGATCCACGCCCTTGTGAACCCCGTCGAGACCCTTCTGGTGGCCGATGCCATGACCGGCCAGGATGCGGTCAACACCGCCCGGGCGTTCGCCCAACGCCTCCACGTGACCGGAATCGTGCTGACCCGGATCGACGGCGATGCCCGGGGCGGCGCGGCGCTTTCCATGCGCAAGGTGGCGGGGGTGCCGATCAAGCTGATGGGCACCGGCGAGCAACTGGACGCGCTGGAGGATTTCCACCCCGAGAGGGTCGCCTCGCGCATCCTCGGCATGGGCGACATCGTCGGCCTGGTGGAAAAAGCCGCCGAGCAGGTCGACCGGGAAGAGGCCGAAAAGCTCGCGGCCAAGATGGCCAAGGGCAGTTTCGACCTCGACGACATGGCCGACCAGCTCACCAAGCTCACCAAGATGGGTGGGTTCCAAGCTATGATGGGGATGCTGCCGGGCGGGCGGGACATCCAGTCCCGGCTGGCGAAAGCCAATCTCGACCATAAGGTGATCGGCCGCCAGGTCGCCATCATCCGCTCCATGACCCGGGCCGAGAAGCGCAACACAAGGCTCTTGAACGGATCGCGCAGGCGGCGCATCGCCGCGGGCTCCGGCACCGAGGTCCAGGACGTGAACCGGGTGCTCAAGCAGTACCGGGAAATGAGTAAGATGATGAAGAAGGTCGGCAAGTTGGGCCTCGCCCAGGGCGGCCTGCCAGGCATGGGGCCGGGCGGATTGCCGCCGGGCATGGGCCGCTTAGGAGGATGAGAGGGAGACGCTAAGCCTGGGCGCGGTTGAGGCGCCCCCTGGCGGCGTTTGACGGAAACCTCGGGGGAGGTGAAATTGGACGGAGATTTGAAAGGAAGCAGAATAGAATGGCATTGAAAATTCGCCTGTCGCGGGGCGGGGCCAAGAAGCGGCCCTTCTACCGCATCGTCGTCGCCGATTCCCGGAAGCCCCGGGACGGCCGCTTCATCGAACGGGTCGGCCATTACGACCCGATGCTGCCCAGGGACGACCCCAAGCGCGTGGTGCTCAACGAAGAGCGCCTGCGCCACTGGCTGGGCCAGGGCGCGCAGCCGAGCCATCGCGTCGCGCTGTTCCTTTCCAAGGCCGATATCATGGCCAAGCCGGCGATCCCCGGGCAGACCAAGCAGCACCTGCCCCGGGCCAAGACGCTGGAACGCATAAAGGAGGCCGAAGAGGCGGCCGCGGCCGCCGCCGAAGCCGCCAAGGCGAAGGCCGAAGCCCCGGCCGAGGAAACCCCCGCCGAGGAGGCGCCCGCCGAGGAGGCCGTCGCAGAAGCCGCCGCCGAGGAAGCCACGCCTGAAGAGGCCCCCGCCGAGGAAGCGCCCGCCGAGGAGGCCGTGGCAGAAGCCGCCGCCGAAGAACCTGCGGCCGAGGAAGCGCCCGCCGAGGAGGCCGTGGCCGAAGCCGCCGCCGAAGAACCCGCGGCCGAGGAAGCGCCCGCCGAGGACGCTGCCGCCGAGGAGGCCGTGGCAGAAGCCGCCGCCGAGGAAACCACGCCTGAAGAGGCCCCCGCCGAAGAGGCCGTAACAGAAGCCGCCGCCGAAGAACCTGCGGCTGAACAGGCCCCCGCCGAGGAGGCCGTGGCAGAAGCCGCCGCCCAAGAACCTGCGGCCGAGGAAGCGCCCGCCGAGGAAGCTGCCGCCGAAGAACCCGCGGCTGAACAGGCGCCCGCCGAGAAGGCCGCGGCAGGAGCCGCGGCAGAAGCCGTCGCCGAAGAACCCGCGGCTGAACAGGCGCCCGCCGAGGAAGCGCCCGCCGAGGAGGACGGTGAAGAGAAGGCGAAGGAGGCGAAGAGCGAATGACCCTGGCGCGCGAGTGCGCGGGTGAGGTGCCCATGGGCAGGGAAGAGAGATGGGTCTGTCTCGGTGTGATCGCCCGGCCCCACGGGGTCCGGGGCCTCGTCCGCATCCGGCCCTTCACCCAGGACGCCCGAGCGATCGCCGCCTATGGGCCGCTGACCGACCGGAAAAGCGGCCGCGAATTCATCGTCTCGGTGGCCAATGTGGCGAAAGGGATGGTGACGGCGAGGATCGAAGGCATCGGCGACCGCGAGGAGGCGGAAAAATTGACCGGGACGGAGCTTTGGGTGGCGCGGGCCGCCTTGCCGGAGACCGCAGACGAGGAGGAGTACTATCACCACGACCTGATCGGGCTCGCGGCCACCCGCAGGGATGGCGCGGCCCTGGGCCAAGTGGTGGCAATGCGAAACTACGGAGCCGGCGACCTGCTGGAACTCCGGACACCGGAAGGCCGGGTGGTGCTGGTGCCGTTCACCCGCCGATGCGTTCCGGTGGTGGATTTGCAAGGCGGCCGGGTGGTGATCGATCCCTTGCCCGGCCTGCTGGAGAGAGACCAACCCGCCGGCGACGGCGGCGAAGAGAGCCCATGACGACCGAGACCCATCAAGGCCCCTGGACGGCCACCGTGGCGACCCTGTTCCCGGACATGTTCCCCGGGCCGCTCGGCCATTCGCTGGCCGGCCGGGCGCTGGCGGACGGGCTGTGGCGGATCAAAACCCTGGACATCCGGGACTTCGCCCGCGACAAGCACCGCACCGTGGACGACGCGCCGTTTGGTGGCGGTGCCTCCATGGTGATGAAACCCGAGATCGTCGACGCCGCCATGGCGGCGGCCATGGCGGTCTGCCCCGAGGCGCCCGCCATTTACCTGAGCCCGCGGGGCCGGCTTTTAGATCAGGCGCGGGTGCGCCAGCTTTCCCAAGGGCCGGGGGTGGCGCTCCTTTGCGGGCGCTATGAAGGCATCGACGAGCGCGTCATCGGGGCCCGCGCCCTGGAAGAGGTGAGCCTCGGCGATTTCGTGCTGTCCGGCGGCGAGCCCGCCGCCATGGTCCTCATCGATGCCTGCGTGCGGTTGCTGGCCGGCGTCCTCGGCAACGCCGAAAGCCTTCATGAGGAAAGCTTCACCGACGATCTCTTGGAGTACCCCCATTACACCCGGCCGAGGGATTGGGAGGGCCGAACGGTCCCCGAAATCCTGGTGTCCGGGCACCATGAAATGGTCCGGGCCTGGCGCCGGGAACAGTCCGAAATTATCACCCAGGCGCGGCGGCCGGACCTCTGGGACCGTCACCTCCAGCGCAAGGCCAAGAAGGCTTGAGAATCTGTAAGTTCACCAAGACCCGCCTCGGGCCGCGACCCCGGGCGGCGGAATGCAAGGATGTAGAGTGATGAATATTATCGAGAAGCTCGAGGCCAAGGAAATGGAGCGGCTGGCGGAGATGAGGGGCGTGCCCGAATTCGGCCCCGGCGACACCGTGCGGGTCAGCGTCAAGGTGGTCGAGGGCACGCGCGAGCGGGTTCAGGCCTTCGAAGGCGTCTGTATCGGCCGTAAGAACGCCGGGGTGAACTCGTCCTTCACGGTCCGCAAGATTTCCTACGGCGAGGGGGTGGAACGGATTTTCCCGCTATTTTCCCCCAATATCGTCGAGATCGAGGTGAAGCGCCGGGGCGCCGTGCGCCGGGCCAAGCTCTATTACCTGCGCGGGCGCACGGGCAAGCGCGCGCGGATCGCCGAACGGG
>JAPUGG010000082.1 GCA_027292975.1 Alphaproteobacteria bacterium
TATCCCCGCGAAATCATCAAGCGCGCCCTTGAACTGGATGCCTCCGCCGTGATCGTGGTCCATAACCATCCCTCGGGCGACCCGACGCCGTCCAGGGAGGATATCGACATGACCAAGGAAATCCGGGAAGCAGGAGAGCGCCTCGGCATCGTCCTCCATGATCACCTGATCATCGGCAAGAAAGGCCATGCGAGTTTCAAAAGCCTGGGATTGCTGTAGACTGCGCCTCTTTCCCGGGCCCCTGCCCGAGAAAAGTTTGAAAAGCCAAAGGACATCATGATCCCGCGCTACTCCCGTCCCGAGATGGCCGCCATCTGGGATTCCGAAAACAAGTACAAGATCTGGCTCGAAATCGAATCCCACGCCTGCGACGCCCAAGCGGAGCTCGGCGTGATTCCCAGCAAGGCGGCCAAGGCAGTGCGTGAAGCCGGCGCTTTCGACATCGACCGCATCGAGGAAATCGAGCGTGAAACCAAACATGACGTCATCGCATTTCTGACCAACCTTGCCGAAAATATCGGCCCGGAAGCCCGTTTCGTGCACCAAGGGATGACGTCATCGGATGTTCTCGATACTTGCCTCGCCGTGCAGTTGACCCAGGCGGCGGATATCCTGTTAGCGGATATCGATGCCTTGGCGGCCGCGCTCAAACGCCGCGCCATGGAACACAAGCACACGATCTGCGTCGGGCGAAGCCATGGCATCCATGCCGAGCCGACCACTTTCGGCCTCAAGCTCGCAGGATTTTACGCGGAGTTCAGGCGAAATCGAGGCCGCTTGCTCGCGGCAAGAGCCGATATCGCCACCTGTGCCATATCAGGCGCGGTGGGCACTTTCGCCAACATCGACCCTTTCGTGGAACGTTACGTCGCGGAAAAGATGGGCTTGGCGGTGGAACCGGTCTCGACCCAGGTCATCCCTCGCGACCGGCACGCGGCTTTTTTCGCGACGCTCGGCGTCATTGCGTCCTCCATCGAGCGCCTGGCGGTGGAAATCCGGCATCTACAGAGAACGGAAATGCGCGAGGCCGGGGAATACTTCGCGCCGGGACAGAAGGGCTCATCGGCCATGCCCCACAAGCGCAATCCTGTTCTCATGGAGAACCTGACGGGGCTGGCACGGATGGTCCGCTCAATGGTGGTCCCGGCGCTGGAGAATGTGGCGCTCTGGCATGAACGCGATATTTCTCATTCATCGGTGGAGCGGATGATCTGCCCCGACGCGACGGTGACAATGGACTTTGCCATGAACCGCGCGACCGGCGTGATCGAAAAACTCCTGGTTTATCCGGAAAACATGCGACGCAACCTGGACCAGCTCGGCGGGCTGGTTTTCTCCCAGCGAGTCCTCCTTGCCCTAACACAGAAGGGGATGAGCCGGGAAGATGCCTATCAGGCGGTCCAGCGCAACGCCATGTTGGTTTGGGAAAATGGGCAAGACTTTCAAGCGGCCTTGGCGACGGATTCGGACGTGGCAGCGCACCTCGACACCGCCGCACTCGACGAATTATTCGATCTCTCCTACCACACCAAGCACGTGGACACGATTTTCGAACGGGTGTTCACCGACGCCTAGTGAACACATTCCGGCACCGGCGGTCGAAGGCGTCGATCGGTTAGGACAATTGTTCCCGGGCCACCGTCCTAAGCTCGTCCATTTTCTTTCGCAGCGCCGTTTCGTCAATGGCGATGCCCTTGTCGCCGAAATCCGCAAGCACCTTCTCGACCACGTCGTCTTCGCCGGGTTTTATGAAATCGGATTCCACGACCTCTTTGGCATAAGAACCGACGGCGTCTCCGCTCATGCCCATCTGTTCGGCGGCCCATACGCCCAACAACCGATTGCGCCTGGCAATGACCTTGAATTCGTTTTCCTGGTCGACCCTGTACTTCGCCTCGAACCCTTTTACCCGATTTTCGAAACCGTTCATTCAGCTGCTCCTGCCTCGGGCGATGGTTGACGCCCCTTGGTAAGGTGTAAATATATAGCGGCCCGCGGCAAGGGATGGTATCGAAACTTTCATGTGTACAGTGGTGATATTGCGGCGGCCCGCCGCCGCTTGGCCCTTGATCCTTGCCGCCAATCGGGATGAACGTGTCGCACGCCCCTGGCAGGCGCCGGGCCGACATTGGCCCGACCGCCCGGACGTGGTCGCGGGACGCGATGAACTGGCCGGGGGAACCTGGCTTGGGCTGAACGATTCTGGGGTCGTGGCCGGGGTCATGAACCGGGAAGGCTCGCTCGGCCCGGCCCCACGAATGCGCAGCCGCGGCGAACTGGCGCTCGAAGCCCTGGACCATGCCGATGCCGACGCCGCGGTCGAGGCCCTCCGCCACCTGGACGGCAAAGCCTACCGTCCGTTCAATTTGGTGATTGCCGACAATAGGGATGCCTATTGGCTAAAAAGCATCGGCGACGGCCCGCTGCTCGTGACCCCTATCGAACCCGGCGTTTCCATGCTCACCGCACGGGATCTCAATGACACGAGCAGCGCCCGCATCGCTGCTTTCCTGCCATTATTCGAAGAGGCGGAGCCCCCGGACCCGGAGAATGCGAACTGGGACCGTTGGCAAGCTCTCATGGCCGCGGGCCGGCCCGAAGATCCCGCATCATCGTCCCTCACGTCCATGGCCATCGACCCCAGCGACGGTTATGGCACCCTTTCCGGATCACTGATCGCACTGCCCCGGGACATGCGGCAAGCCCGCCCGGTCTGGCGATTCTGTGGCGGCCGGCCGGGGACCGTGCCCTATGAGGACGTCACCCCATAAATCGCTTAATAGCGGTCCCGACACGGTCCCGCGCCATTGTCTTGGGCGGCGAATGTGCTATACATCACATTCATTTCACCGCCCGGCGCGAAAGCACCGGAATCACGCGAATAAGGCGACCCATGAACCGCCGCAAACAAATCTATGAAGGCAAGGCCAAGGTGCTGTTCCAGGGGCCTGAGCCCGGGACCATCGTCCAGTATTTCAAGGACGATGCAACCGCGTTCAACAATAAGAAAAAGGGCACCATCTCCGGCAAGGGGGTCCTCAACAACCGCATTTCCGAACTTATCATGGTGCGGCTGCAGGGGATCGGTATCCCCACCCATTTCATCAAGCGCCTCAACATGCGCGAACAACTGGTTCGCGAGGTGGAGATCGTTCCCATCGAGGTCATCATCCGCAATGTTGCCGCGGGCACGCTGTCAAAGCGCCTCGGCATCGAAGAAGGCAAGCCCCTGCCGCGCTCGATCGTCGAGTTTTGCCTGAAAAACGACGAATTGGGCGATCCAGTGGTGTCCGAAGAACACATCACTGCCTTCGGCTGGGCGACCCATCAGGAATTGGATGAGATCGTCAACATGTCGCTTAGGATCAATGATTTCCTGTGCGGCATGTTCGTCAGCATCGGCATCCGGCTGGTCGACTTCAAACTTGAATTCGGCCGCTGGTACGACGGCGAGGAAATGCGCATCGTTCTCGCCGATGAAATCAGCCCGGACAGCTGCCGGCTTTGGGATATTCAGACCGACGAGAAATTGGACAAGGACCGATTCCGCCGGGACCTCGGAAAGGTGGAAGAAGCCTACCAGGAAGTGGCCCGGCGTCTCGGCATCCTGCCCGAAAGCGGCCCCGCCGACCATCAAGGGACCAAGGCCATCCAGTAGTCGGTAATGATCGCGCGCGTTCACGTCACCCTGAAACAAGGTGTCCTTGACCCACAGGGTAAGGCCATTGCCAATTCATTGAAATCACTGGGATTTTCCGGCATCGCGGGCGTCCGCCAGGGAAAGTACATCGAGCTCGAGTTGGAAGATGCCGATCCCGAAATTGCGCGCGCGGCCGTGGAAGACATGTGCCAGCGGTTGTTGGCCAACACCGTTATCGAGGACTACACGATCGAACTTGATGGCTAGGCGCGAAACGGTCGGCCCATGGCTTGTCGCGGGCCTGCCCGCTGAGATTTCGCCACGCTTAGGGGGACCCAGATGAAGGCCGCCGTCATCGTCTTTCCGGGTTCCAACTGCGACCGCGACATCGAGGTCGCGCTGACCCAAAGCATGGGCCGCCCGCCGTTGATGGTCTGGCATCGGGACGACTCGTTTCCCTCCGTCGATCTGATCGTCGTTCCCGGCGGATTCTCCTATGGGGATTACCTACGGGCGGGCGCCATGGCGGCCAATTCCCCGGCTATGGCGGAAACCAAGCGGCGCGCCGATGCGGGGGTCGCGGTTCTGGGGATTTGCAACGGTTTCCAAATTCTAGCGGAATCCAGGCTGCTCCCGGGTGTGCTCATGCGCAACGCGACCCTCAGGTTCATTTGCCGGGATGTCCACCTGCGCGTGGAAGAAAGCCGCCCCCCCTTTACCGGAAATTACCGCAAGGGGCAGGTCATCCGTATTCCCATCGCCCATCACGACGGCAATTATTTCGCCGACCACGAAACCTTGGCGCGCATCGAGGGAGAGGGCCGGGTCGCTTTCCGCTACACGGACCAATGCGGGAAACCCACCGCGCGCGCCAACCCCAATGGCTCGTCCGCCAACATCGCCGGCATCGTCAACGAGGCAGGCAACGTGCTCGGCATGATGCCGCATCCCGAACGGCTCGCGGATCAGGCGCTTTCGGGAACCGACGGCCGGGCCATGTTCGATGGGCTGGTCGAGGCGTTCGGCTGATGGCCGCCGAGGTCCCACCGCCCCCTGAAATCGCCACGAGCCATGGGTTGACGGCGGAGGAATACGCCAACGTGCTCGAAATTCTGGGGCGCGAGCCCAACCTGACCGAGCTCGGCATTTTCTCGGTCATGTGGAGCGAACATTGCTCCTACAAGTCATCGCGCAAGTGGCTTCGGCGCCTGCCCACCGAAGCGCCCTGGGTGATCTGCGGCCCCGGGGAAAATGCCGGCGTGATCGATATCGGCGATGGGCTCGCCGCCGTCTTCAAGATGGAGAGCCACAACCACCCATCGTTCATCGAACCCTACCAGGGGGCGGCAACCGGGGTCGGCGGCATCCTGCGCGACGTCTTCACCATGGGCGCACGCCCCGTGGCCAACCTCAACGCGCTGCGCTTCGGAAGCCCCAGCCATCCCAAGACCCGCCACCTGGTCTCCGGCGTGGTTGCGGGGATCGGCGGTTACGGTAATTGCGTGGGCGTACCCACCGTCGGCGGCAGCTGCGATTTCGACGAAAGTTACGACGGCAATATCCTGGTCAACGCCATGACCGTGGGCATCGCCGCCAAGGACCGGATCTTTTACGCCAAGGCCACAGGCGTCGGCAATCCCGTGGTCTACGTGGGCTCCAAGACAGGACGGGACGGCATTCACGGCGCCACCATGGCCTCCGCCGAATTCGACCAGGAGGCCGATGCCAAGCGCCCCACGGTTCAGGTCGGCGACCCGTTCACCGAAAAGCTTCTGATCGAGGCCTGCCTGGAATTGATGGCCGAAGACGCCATCATCGGCATTCAGGACATGGGCGCGGCGGGGCTTACGTCGTCGTCCTTCGAGATGGCATCCAAGGGTGGCGTCGGGGTGGAGCTCGACCTCGACCGGGTTCCGGTCCGCGAAGAGGCCATGACCGCCTATGAAATCATGCTGTCGGAAAGCCAGGAACGCATGCTGATGGTCCTGAAGCCGGGCAAGGAAGATATCGCCCGGCGCATATTCGAGAAATGGGAGCTCGACTTCGCCATCATCGGCCGGCTTACCGATAGCGGGCGCATGGTCCTCCGCCATAATGGTAAGACGGTGGCCGACCTTCCCATCAATCCGTTGGTGGACGCGGCTCCCGTCTACCACAGGCCCAGGGGGCCCGCCCAACCGCGTCCCGTGGTGGAGCCCGGCGACGTGGCGCCGCCCGAGGACGTCATGGAAAGTCTCAAGGCCCTGCTTGGAACGGCCGACCTTTGTTCCAAGCGCTGGATCTGGGAGCAGTACGATCACATGGTGATGGCCGACACGGTGGCGCAGCCCGGTGGTGACGCGGCCATCGTCCGCATCCACGGCTCCCATAGGGGGCTGGCGCTCACCACGGACTGCACGCCGCGCTATTGCGGGGCCGACGCGGCCACGGGCGCCGCCCAGGCGGTGGCCGAGGCCTGGCGCAATCTCACCGCCGTCGGCGCGCGCCCCTTGGCGATCACCGACAACTTGAATTTCGGCAATCCCGAGCGCCCGGAAATCATGGGCCAGTTCGCCGACGCCGTGGAAGGCATGGGTGAGGCCTGCCTGGCGCTGGATTTCCCCGTGGTTTCCGGAAATGTCAGCTTCTACAACGAAACCAACGGCAAGGGCATCCTGCCGACCCCCGTCATCGGCGGCGTCGGCCTGATCGACGATCTGGCGCGGACGGCGACCCTTGCGCTATCGGCCGTGGGCCAAAGCCTTGTTTTGGTCGGCGCGACCACGGGGCATCTAGGTTGCTCGGCTTATCTCAAGGAGATCGAGGGGCGCGGGGATGGCGCACCGCCGCCGGTGGACCTGGCCTGTGAACGCCGCAACGGCGACTTCGTCCGGGCGGAAATCGTGGCCGGCCGGATCACCATCTGCCACGACCTTTCAGACGGCGGGCTTCTGGTGGCGGTGGCGGAAATGGCCCTGGCGGGCGGCATCGGGGCTACCCTCAGCGTCCCTGACGGCGCGCCGGCCGCCCATGCCTGGCTGTTCGGGGAAGACCAAGCGCGTTATCTCATGGCCACCGATGACGCCGAAGGCCTTGTGGAACGCGCCGGGGCAGCCCTTGTGCCGGTGGCTGTGATCGGCACCACCGGCGGGGAATCATTGACAGTGACGGGCTCTGGCACCATATCTTTGGCCCAGTTGAGCGAATCCCACGAAGGCTGGCTGCCGGCCTATATGGGGGACGCCTGAGGACACAGGAACTAAGGAGCACTCCGCCATGCCCATGGACCCCGGCGAGATAGAGCGCCTGATCAAGGATGCCCTGCCCGACGCGCAAGTGACCATCGAGGATCTCGCGGGCGACGGCGATCATTACGCGGCCCACGTCGTCTCGGGCGCCTTTGCCGGCAAGACTAGGGTGGCCCAACACCAGATGGTCTACGGGGCGCTGGCGGGCCGCATGGGCGGGGAACTGCACGCCCTCGCGCTGCGCACAAGCACCCCCGCCGAGCCCACCGACTGACCCGCCCCAGCAAGGATGAAGCCATGACCGATACTTCCGTAAACCAGCGCATCGCCGATGAAGTCGGCGGTAACGATGTGGTCCTGTTCATGAAGGGCACGCCCGTCTTCCCCCAATGCGGATTTTCCGCGACCATGGTTCAGGTGCTCTCGCGCTTGGGCGTCAAGTTCAAAGGAATCGACGTTCTCGCCGATGACGAGATCCGCGAAGGCATCAAGGCCTATTCCGATTGGCCGACGATTCCCCAGCTCTACGTCAAGGGCGAATTCCTGGGCGGCTGCGATATCGTCCGGGAAATGTACGAATCCGGCGAACTCGGCGGGGTCCTGGCGGAAAAAGGGATCGAAACCACCGACGCCCCGGCGAAGTAGAACCCACCCAAAATTACCCATGGGGATGGTTCACGAACCATCCCCGACGGATCAAAGGCACGCGACTTGACCGGCGGGAGTTCCCGCCGCCGAAGTACCCGGTCGCCGATCACCACTGGCCACGGCCCCCCTTCCCGGCCATAATTGTTGCAACGAAAAACCGACGACCGGAAAAATACGTTGGGGGGTGCCATGACCGATCAAACATTCGACCGCACGACCGAAGATCTCGGCAATATCGTCGATCTCGGCCATGTCAACGTCACCGTTATCGACCAAAGAGTAGCGACGGCCTATTACATCACCGGCCTCGGCCTGACTCGCGATCCCTTCCTGATGACCGGCACAAACAACATGTGGGCCAATGTCGGCCGCAGCCAGTTCCATCTGCCGACCCGGCCCAAAGCCCAGGTCATCCAAGGCATCACCGGTCTGGTGATCCCCGATCGCCAGGCGTTGCTGGCCAGGCTCAAGGGCGTGCGCGAAGAGCTCGATGATAGCCAATTCTATTTCAACGAGACCAACGACGCGGTGGAAACCACCTGCCCCTGGGGCAACCGCATCGATTGCCACACCCCCGACCAAGCGCGCTTCGGGCGCATGGGCCTGGGCATGGCCTATGTGGAATTCGACGTGCCGGTGGGCGCCGCCCCCGGAATCGACCGGTTCTACCGCGACATCTTCGGCGCCGCGTCCAAAATGAGCGACCGCAAGGGCGCGCCCTGCACCGAAGTCCAGGTCGGCGAGGGGCAATGCCTCTATTTCCGGGAAACCGAGGTGCCGCGCGTGCCCTACGACGACAACCACCTCCAGTTCTACATCAACGACTTCTCCGGCCCCTATAACAAGCTCATGGAGCGCGGCCTGATCACCCAGGAATCGAACCAACACCAATACCGCTTCAAGGACATCGTCGATCCCGATAACGGCGAGGTGGTCTACACCATCGATCACGAGGTGCGCTCCATGGGCCATCCCATGTACGCCCGCCCGCTGGTCAACCGCAATCCGGCGACCAACCTCCGGGCCTACCACCCGGGCCGTGAAAGCATGCACTGGACCACGAATTAGCCAGGCACCGGCACATATTCGATCATGAGACGAACGGCAAAAAGGCCGGCCCCAGGGGACCGGCCTTAAAAGCTGGTGCTAGAAGCGCTGTGAATCAGCGGGAATAAAATTCGATCACCAGGTTGGGCTCCATCTGCACCGGATAGGGCACCTCCGCCAATTGAGGCACGCGCAGAAACGTTCCCGTCATCTTGTTGTAATCGACATTGAAATAATCGGGCACGTCGCGTTCCGGCGATACGATGGCTTCCAAAACCACGGGAAGTTCGCGGGACTTCTCCTTGATCTCGATCTCGTCGCCTTCTTTGACCTGATAGGACGGAATGGTGACGCGCTTGCCGTTGACGCGGACATGGCCGTGGTTGACGATCTGGCGCGCGGCGAAAACCGTGGGCACGAATTTCAGGCGGTAGACCGCCGCATCGAGCCGGCTCTCCAAGAGGCCGATGAGATTCTCTCCGGTATCGCCCCGGCGGCGGACGGCGTCCAGATAGTAGCGGCGGAACCGGCGTTCGCCGATATTGCCGTAATAGCCCTTGAGTTTCTGCTTGGCGCGCAGCTGGAGCCCGTAATCGGAGATCTTGAAGCGGCGCTGGCCATGCTCGCCGGGACCGTATTCGCGCTTGTTATAGGGGCTTTTGGGCCGCCCCCAGAGGTTCACCCCCAGGCGGCGGTCGATCTTGTACTTCGACGTATTGCGTTTGCTCATGAATCGTTACCCAAGTTATGCCGGTGTTATTTTTGTCCCAGTTAACCCGCCGGTGGGCGGATGGGGCCCTGGGCCCGCGTTCCTGGGAAGCGCGCCACTATAGTGGCGGCCGCGGCGATGTCAATTCCCTCGCCCCTTCACCAGCGCGGCGATGACGCCGCGGAGCGTCCGTACCTCTTGCTCCGTGAGATCGGCGCGGGCAAACAGGTTGCGGATATTGCGCACCATGCGCGGGCGCTTCTCCGATGGGTAGAGGAATCCCGCGCGGTCCAACTCGGCCTCCAGATGGGCATAAAAGCCGGCCATGTTCCCTTTACTGGCGGGCTCGGCGCGGGGTCTGCCGCGGCGCGGCGCGGCGCCGTCGACGCCCATCGCCGCCATCCGCCATTCATAGGCGCAGATCAGCACCGCCTGGGCGAGGTTGAGAGACGAAAACTTAGGATTCGCCGGAACCTCGATGATGGCGTCGGCCAGGGTGAGGTCGTCATTGTCGAGGCCCGAACGTTCGGCACCGAATAAAATGCCCACCTTACGGCCCAAGTTTGCCTCCGCGCGCATTTCCGCCGCCGCCGCGCGGGGGCTCAACACCGGCTTCACCATGTCGCGCGGCCGGGCCGTGGCCGCATAGAGGCGATGGAGATCGGCCACGGCGTCGGCCGTCGTCTCATAGAGGCGGGCGCCGTCGAGCACCGGCTTCGCCCCCGACGATGAAGTGATCGCCTTTTCGTTGGGCCAGGCTTCGCGCGGTTTCACCAACCTCAGGTTTGCCAGCCCGCAGTTGAGCATGGCCCGGGCCGCCGTGCCGATGTTTTCGCCGATCTGCGGGTGGACCAGGATGATCTCGGGCGCGGACACCCCGTGGTCCTTGCCGGCTGTGCCGCCGGTATCCGTCGGATGGGTAACCGTTGCCACGGGATCAGGCCTCGGCGCCCTCTGTAAACAGCTTGTAGGTGATAGCGTCATACAACGCATTGAAGGACGCGTCGATGACGTTGGTGGACACGCCCACGGTCGACCAGCGGTTGCCCTCGCCATCGACGCTTTCGATGATCACGCGGGTCGTCGCCTTGGTGCCGGCGCCGGGGGTGAGAATCCGCACCTTGTAATCCACCAGCCGCATGTCCTTAAGCTCGCTGTAATACGGCAGCAGCGCGTCGCGAAGCGCATTATCCAGCGCGTTGACCGGCCCATTGCCCTCGGCCACGGTCATGGTGTGATCGTCCTTGACGTCGACCTTAATGGTGGCCTCGGAAAGCGTGATCAGCTGCCCGCGCGCGTTCCAGCGCCGCTCGTCCAGCACCCTGAACGAAGTCAGGCGGAAATATTCGGGCACGGAATGAAGGGCGCGGCGGGCCAGCAACTCGAAGCTCGCTTCCGCGCCGTCGTAGGAATAGCCGTCGTATTCCCGCTCCTTCACATCCTCCACCAACCTAGCGATAGCGGGATCGTCGCCGGCTATTTCGATGCCGACCTCGCGCAGGCGGGCGACAATGTTGGCCCGCCCAGCCTGATCGGAAACGACGATGTGGCGCGTATTGCCCACCGATTCGGGGGGGATGTGTTCATAACAGCGCGGATCCTTTTCCACCGCCGAAACATGCACCCCGCCCTTATGAGCGAAGGCGGCCGCACCGACATAGGCGGCATGGCGGTTGGGCGCCCGATTGAGCCGTTCGTCGAGAACCCGCGAGGCGTGGGTGAGACGCGTGAGATGGGCCTTATCGATGCCCGTTTGATAATCCATCTTGAGCATCAGGCTTGGCAACAGCGAGACGAGATTGGCGTTGCCGCAGCGTTCGCCCAACCCGTTGAGCGTGCCCTGAATCTGGCGCACGCCAGCGCGCACGGCGGCGAGCGTATTGGCCACCGCGTTTTCGGTGTCGTTGTGACAATGGATGCCGAGGCTGGACCCGGGAATCTCCCGGGCCACCAGAGACACGATCTCCTCGACCTCGTCGGGCAGCGTGCCGCCGTTGGTATCGCACAGCACCACCCAGCGCGCGCCGGCCCCATGGGCCGCGGTTACGCATTCAAGGGCGTAGCCGGGATTGGCCTTGTAGCCGTCGAAGAAGTGCTCGGCATCGAACATGACCTCGTCCATCTTGGTGCCGGCGAGGGTGATGCTGTCGGTGATCATGGCGACGTTTTCCGCGTTTTCGATGCCCAGCGCGACGTCGACCTGGAAATCCCAGGTCTTGCCGACCATGGTCACGACCCGCGCCTTGGTACCGAACAGCGCGGCCAGGCCGGGGTCGTTTTCCGCACTGCGGCCCGCGCGCCGCGTCATGCCGAAGGCCGCCAGTTTGGCCTTGGCCAATTTCGGTGCCTCGGCGAAGAACGCGTCATCGGTAGGGTTGGCCCCCGGCCAGCCGCCCTCGATGTAATCGACGCCGAGCTCGTCCAGCGCCTCGGCGATGGCGACCTTGTCGCTGACGTTGAAATCCACGCCCTGGGTCTGGGCGCCATCACGCAGGGTGCAATCGTAGAGATAGATCCGTTTATCGGTGTTTCTATCGGTCATCCCGCACGCCTCCAAATGGTGCCGTCGGCCTTGTCTTCGAGAACGACCCCCCGGTCGGCCAGGGCATCGCGGATGCGGTCGGCCTCGGCAAAATCCTTGTTCTTTCTGGCCTGGGCGCGCTGCGCGATCAAGCCTTCGATTTCCGACTCGGCAACCCCACCGCCGCTGCCAGTATCGGCCACCCATTTAAACCATTCTTTTGGGTTGCCCTGTAAGAGACCGAGGATTTCCCCGCCCGCACGCAGCCAATCTGCCCTCAAACGTAGCTGGGTCAAATCACCCGAACTATCTGCCTCGAAGACCGCATCAGCATCCATGTTCAAGCGAGCAACAGCAAGAGGCGTATTTAGATCGTCATTCAATGCTTCGAGGATGTCGGGTGAAGGACTGGTATCCCGACGTGATGCTGCAATTTGTTCGGGTGTCAGGTCAAATTTCTCGTCAGCTTGGTTGAGAGCCCGGTACCATCTGTCCAAATTGGTCTTGGCTTCCTTCAGGCTTTCTTCACTGAAGTCCATTGGAGCACGGTATTGCGTTTTCAGTAAGAACAAGCGGATCACCTCGCCTGGAGCCTCGTCCAACAGGTCGCGAACCGTGAAGTAGTTGCCGAGCGACTTCGACATCTTTTCGCCGTTGACGGTCAAGTACCCGTTATGGAGCCAGTAGCGCACGAAGGGGGCGCCACCATGGGCACAGGTGGATTGCGCGATCTCGTTTTCGTGGTGGGGGAAGACCAGATCGAGCCCGCCGCCATGGATATCGAAGGACGCGCCCAAATGGGCCTCGGACATGGCGGAACATTCGATATGCCAGCCCGGTCGGCCCCGGCCCCAGGGGCTGTCCCAGCCCGGCTGATCGCCATCGGACGGTTTCCACAACACGAAATCGGCGGGATCTTGCTTGTAGGGCGCGACCTCGACCCGGGCGCCGGCGATCATCTCCCGCCTGTCCCGGTTGGCGAGCCGCCCGTAGTCCGGCATGGAGGACACGCTGAATAACACATGGCCCTCTGCCTCATAGGCGTTGCCGTGTTCCAAGAGGCACTCGATCATGGCGATCATCTGGGGGATATGTTCGGTGGCGCGCGGCTCGGCATCGGGCGTGAGCGCCCCCAACGCCGCCATGTCCTCGTGAAATAATTTGGTGGTCTCGACGGTCAATTGCTCGATGGGGATATCCTTCTCTACCGCCGCGGCGATGATCTTGTCGTCCAAATCGGTGATGTTGCGGACATAGGTGACCCGCGGATAGGTGGCCCGAAGCAGCCGGTAAAGCACGTCGAACACGACAACCGGCCGCGCATTGCCGATATGGGCCCGTTCATAGACCGTGGGCCCGCAGACATACATGCGCACATGGCCACCATCGAGGGGGACGAAGTCCTCCTTCGAGCGAGTCAGGGTGTTGTGGAGCCTAAGCGGCACTGGGCTAGAATCCTTTCCCGCTATCGCCTAAAGGTTTGAGCCACAAGGATTAACAAATCGCGTCCCCTGGGTCCACGGCGAGGCATGAGCGTCACGCATCGTCATCGGAGCTGGCGCCGGCGACGGGCACGCCGGTAAAGGAATTAGTGATCGGATAACGCCGGTCGCGGCCAAAGGAGCGGCGCGTGATCTTGACCCCCGGTGGTGCCTGGCGGCGCTTGTATTCGGCGATATTGACCATACGCCAAACCCGCATCACCAGGTCCCGGTCATGGCCGCGGGCGACGATCTCGGCGATGGCCATATCGCCTTCGATCAGGCAATGGAGGATATCGTCGAGCACGTCGTAAGGCGGCAGGCTGTCCTGATCGGTCTGACCGGGTTTGAGCTCCGCAGACGGCGCCTTGGTGATGATGCGCTCGGGCATCACGGCGCCGTCCGGCCCCAGTGCGCCTTCGGGCTTTTCTTCGTTGCGCCAGCGCGACAGCGTGTAGACGGTCGTCTTATAGACATCCTTGAGAACCGAAAATCCGCCGCACATGTCGCCATAGAGCGTCGCATATCCGACCGACATTTCCGATTTGTTGCCGGTCGACAGCACCATGGAGCCGAACTTGTTGGACAGCGCCATCAAGGTGATGCCGCGCGAACGGGCCTGGATGTTCTCTTCGGTGGTGTCGTGGTCGTGGCCAACGAAGGCATCCTTGAGCATCCCATCGAACGCCGCCATGGCGGGATCGATGGCCACCGAATCCAGACGAATCCCGAGCGCCTGGGCCAGCGCGGCAGCATCCTCCAGGCTGTCGCGCGAGGTATAGGGAGACGGCATCATCACGCAATGAACCCGTTCGGAACCCAATGCATCGACCGCCACCAGGGCCGATAGTGCCGAATCGATACCGCCCGAAAGTCCGATGAGGACGCCTGGGAAGGAGTTCTTGTTCACATAGTCCCGCAGGCCCAGCACCATGGCCTTGTAGATGGCGGCGATGGGGTTGCCGGCTTCCGCCAGGGGACCCCGCGGACAGTCCAAAACATCCGATTCGCCCGAGAATTCAACGGCCATAAAGTCCTCGGCGAAGGCGGCAAGCCGTGTCCGCATTTCGCCGTCGGGGCCGAGAACGAAACTCGAGCCGTCGAACACCAGTTCATCCTGGCCGCCCACCTGGTTGAGGTAGATCAATCCGAGCCCGGTTTCCGCCACCCGTTCACGGGCAAGGCTTATTCGCTCGTCGGGTTTTTCAGCCTCGAAGGGCGATCCGTTTATAACCACCAGGATATCCGCGCCCTTACGTTTAAGCACACCCGCCGGCCCGTCGCGCCACATATCCTCACAGACCATGATCCCCAGCTTCACGCCCATGATTTCAACAGGCTCCGGCAGAGGCCCGGGCGCAAAAACCCTCAGTTCATCGAAAACCCCGTAATTGGGAAGATGGTGCTTGGAAACCACCGCGGCCAGCTTGCCATCGGCCAGCACAAGGGCCGCGTTGCGGCCCGCGCCATCGACGCGCCACGGTACCCCCACCAAAAGCGCCGGCTTGCCCAAGGTATCGGCGGCGAGAAGCATGACCGCGTCCTCCACCGCGTCGAGGAAGATTGGCTTCAAAACCAAGTCCTCGGGCGGGTATCCCGACACCACCAGTTCGGAGAACACCACCAGATCGCAACCTGCGGCTGCCGCTTTTGCGTGCGCCGCCTGGATCAATTCCAGGTTGCCCGCAACGTCGCCGACGGTGGGATCGATCTGGGCCAAACCGATTTTCAATGTTCCGGCCATGGTCTTAACGATTCACTGGATCTTACATCATCGCATTAGTTTAGGGGCGGTGGGAATGCTTCCCGCCGCCCGCGCATTCGGGAAACGTATGGTCAGGAAACCGCCCTAATTCGGGAGCCGCCGTTCTGCTGGCGCTCTTCCTTGAGCATATCAGAGATGACGAAGGCCAGTTCCAGGGCCTGTCTGGCGTTGAGCCGGGGGTCACAATGGGTGTGGTAACGGTCGGCAAGCGCATTTTCGCTAATCGCCTCGGCACCACCGATGCATTCGGTGACGTCCTGGCCGGTCATTTCGAAGTGAACTCCGCCAGCATAAGTGCCCTCGGCCTGATGCACGGCGAAGAATCCACGCAACTCTTCCATGATGCGGTCCACATGGCGCGTCTTGTAGCCGCTGGACGAGGACACCGTATTTCCGTGCATGGGATCGCAGGACCACACCACCCTGCATCCTTCGCTCTCGACCGCGCGGACCAACGGCGGCAGCTTGGTCTCGACCTTGCCCGCGCCCATGCGGCAGATCAGTGTAAGGCGGCCCGGCACGTTGCCGGGATTGAGAAGACCGATGATCCGGATAAGGTCGTCAGCCTCCATGGTCGGGCCAACCTTCATGCCGAGGGGATTTCCCACGCCGCGAAGGAACTCGACCTGGGCGTTGTCGGCCTGGCGAGTACGGTCGCCTATCCAAAGAAAATGGGCGGAACAGTCATACCATTCACCGGTCAGTGAATCGGTGCGCGTCAGGGCTTCCTCGTAACCCAGCAGCAGCGCCTCGTGGGAGGTGAAGAAGTCGGTCTCGCGGATCTGCGGGATTGTTTCCGACGTCAGTCCGCAAGCTTCCATGAAGCCCAGGGTTTCGTCGATGCGGTCGGCCAGTTCCCGGTACTGCTCTCCCTGAGAGCTCTCGGCAACAAATCCCAGATTCCAGCGGTGCACCCGATGGAGGTCGGCGAAACCACCCTGGGCGAAGGCACGGAGAAGGTTAAGGGTCGATGCCGACTGGGCATAGGCCTTAAGCCAGCGTTCGGGATCGGGCGTCCGGGCCTCTTCCGTGAAGTCCATGCCATTGACGATATCGCCCCGGTAGCTCGGCAAGGTAACCCCGTCCTGGGTCTCGAAATCGTCGGTCCGTGGCTTGGCGAACTGGCCCGCCATGCGCCCCATCTTGACCACCGGGCAGCTGGCGCCATAGGTCAGCACCACAGCCATCTGCAGCAGCACCCGGAAGGTATCGCGGATATTGTCGGCATGAAATTCAGCGAAGCTTTCCGCGCAGTCGCCCCCCTGCAACAGGAATGCCTTGCCATCCGCCACCCGGGCGAGCTGCTCGGTCAACCTGCGCGCCTCGCCGGCGAAGACCAGCGGCGGGTAGTTGGCAAGGGTCGCCTCCACCTCGGCCAGTTTGGCCGCATCGGGCCAATCGGGTTGCTGCAGAATAGGTTTTTCGCGCCAGCTTGATGGCGTCCACTTGGAAGCCATGGTTCACCTCAAAAATCAGGAAAACGAACCAAATTCAGATTCGAAGGCGCGTTTATACGCTCCTTCGCGCCGATTTTCCAGCCAAACGGGGGAAATTCGTTCACCGGCGAAGTCGCGAGATAATCCCGGGTTCGGGTTTCCCTAAGCTCGAGCCAACGGTTGGGACATCAGCACCAGTTCCTCCCCGGTGGTCGGGTGTACCGCCATGGTAGCGTCCATCTCGGCCTTGGTCACGCCCGACTTGATGGCGATCCCCAGGGTTTGGATGATTTCCGCAGCGTCCATCCCCACCATGTGAACACCCAGTACCCGGTCGGACGCGCCGTCGACGACGAGCTTGATCATCACGTATTCCTCGCGCCCGGTGATGGTGTGTTTGAGGGGGCGGAACCGAGCGCGGTAAATGTCGATGTTATCGAATCGGGCCCGCGCCGCGTCCTCGGTCAAACCTACGGTACCCACCGGCGGCTGGGTGAACACGGCGGTGGGGATGCTCTCGTGATCGGGGGCGCGCGGGTGCTCCCCGTAAAGGGTTTCGATCAGGCAGACGGCCTCGTGAATGGCCACCGGCGTCAGCTTGACCCGGTCCGTGCAGTCGCCGATGGCGAAGATATGGGACTGGGTCGAGCGCGAATATTCATCGACACGGACCGCGCCGTTCTCTTCCAGGGTCACGCCCGCCGCCGCCAGGCCGAGCTCAGCCGTGTGGGGCACCCGGCCCGTTGCCACCAGAACCTGGTCGGCGGTGAGAATATCTGCGCCCGAAAGCGTGACCGCCAGGCCGTCCGCACCTTGTTCGATCCTCTCGATCCCGGCCTCGAAACGAAACCGGATGCCTTTTTCCATCATTTCCGATTGCACCGCGATCCGGATGTCTTCATCGAAGCCACGCAGCACTCTGTCGCGGCGGTAGACCACCGTCACATCGGCGCCCAGCCCGCGCATGATGCAGGCGAATTCGAGGGCGATATAACCCGCTCCATTGATCACCAGCCGTTCCGGAAACTCGGGCAGGTCGAAAATCTCGTCCGACGTGATGGTGAGTTCCGCGCCGTCGATGGGCGGAAGGTACGGACTGGCACCGGTTGCAATCAGGATATTCTCCGCCGTCAGGGTATTGTCGCCGATGCGGATGGTGTGGGCGTCTTCCAGCGTGGCGTGGCCGGTAAACAGTTTTGCCCCCGCCTCTCTGATAACCCTGTGGTAAATGCCCTCAAGGCGCCCGAGCTCCCTCTTCTTGGCCTCGACCAGGGCCGGCCAGTCGAAACGCCGTCCCTCCACGGTCCAGCCATAGGCGGCGGCATCGTCGAAATCGTCGGCGAAATGGGAGGCGAAGACGTAGAGCTTCTTGGGCACGCAGCCGCGATGCACGCAGGTGCCGCCCACCGTCCACTCCTCGACAAGGCCCGATCGCTTACCCTTGGCGGCGGCCAGGCGCGCCGCCCGCACCCCGCCCGAGCCCGCGCCGATGGTGAAAAGGTCGAAATCGTAATCGGCCATGGTTCCTCCACCAAAAGTCTCGTGCACTAAGCCCCGATACCGCCCAAGCACATGTATTTCACCTCGACGAATTCATCGATCCCGTATTTGGAGCCCTCGCGGCCGGTCCCCGATTGCTTGACCCCACCGAAGGGCGCCACTTCGGTGGAAATAATGCCTTCGTTGATGCCGACGATGCCGTATTCAAGCGCCTCGGCCACCCGCCAGACGCGCCCGACATCGCGGGTATAGAAATAGGCGGCCAGGCCGAACTCTGTGTCGTTGGCCATGCGGATGGCCTGCCTTTCGGTGCGGAAGCGGAAAATCGCTGCCACCGGTCCGAATGTTTCTTCTTTGGCCACCAACATCTTGGGCGTTACGCCGGCGATCACCGTGGGCTGGAAGAAGGTCCCGCCGAGGCGATGGCGCTTGCCGCCGGTGAGAACGCGCGCGCCCTTGGAAACCGCATCGGCAATGTGTTCCTTCACCTTGTCCACGGCGTTTTGGTCGATCAGCGGACCCTGGGTGATCCCGGGCTTGAAGCCGTCGCCCACCTTGAGTTTGCGGACCGCCGCCACCAGCTTCCTAACAAAGGCGTCATGGACCTTATCCTGAACCAGGATGCGGTTCGCGCAAACGCAGGTCTGGCCGGTATTGCGGTACTTGGACGCCATGGCACCCTGGACCGCGGCGTCGAGATCGGCGTCATCGAAGACGATGAAGGGCGCGTTGCCGCCAAGCTCCATGGAGGTCTTCTTCACGGTGCCCGAGCATTGCGCCATCAGAAGCTTGCCGATCTCCGTCGAGCCGGTGAACGACAACTTGCGGACCATGGGGTTTCCGGTCAACTCCGCGCCCTGGACGGCGGACGGCCCGGTGATGACATTGAAGACGCCGGCGGGAAGACCTGCGCGTTGGGCCAATTCCGCCAAGGCAAACGCGGAATACGGGGTCTGGGACGCGGGCCGCGCCACCACGGTGCAGCCGGCGGCCAACGCCGGCGCCGACTTGCGGGTGATCATGGCGGAGGGAAAGTTCCACGGCGTGATGCAAGCGACCACGCCGATCGGCTCCTTGGTGACGACGATGCGCCGCCCCGGCGCGTTTTCGGGGATGGTGTCGCCGTAGACCCGCTTGCCTTCCTCGGCGAACCATTCGATGAAGGATGCCGCATAGACCACCTCTCCCTTGGACTCGGCCAAGGGTTTGCCCTGCTCGGCGGTCATGATGGCGGCAAGGTCGTCGACATTGGCGACCATCAATCGGTGCCAGCGGCCCAGGATGGCGGCGCGCTCCTTGGCGGTCTTGGCGCGCCAGGCAGGCCACGCGGCCCCGGCCGCCGCAATGGCGCGGCGCGTTTCCGCCTTTCCCAGGCTGGGGGCGCTGCCGAGCGTCGAATCGTCGGCCGGGTTATTGACGCGGAACGTCTTGCCGTCATCGGCGCCGACCCAGGCCCCGTCGACGTAGCAAAGCTGGCGGAAAAGCTTCTTGTCCTTGAGCCTCATCGCTCTCCCCTTCTGATCAAGGAATCGGGGGGCCGGCGGGGCCCCTAAAGATTTCGCGCCACTATACCGCCCACCCCTGGGGCTGTTAACCGCAAACATCGGCGCGCTCGGCACGGCGCGGGGCAATCCTGGGGGATTCCGGACCAGGGCCAAGACCGCGGGAGAAACCCGGGCTGCTTCGCCGAAGTCGTTCTACTAACTTTTATATATAAGTGTTGCTTAACACTACCTTCCCGTTGAGGTTTAATGGGAAA